>JAYRUZ010000064.1:0-9024 GCA_041918795.1 Azonexus sp.
TGTCGCCGATGCGCTGGGCAAGGGCTTCCAGGCTGTAGCCCTTGAGCACACGCGCTCGCCTAATGCGATCATGAATCATGGTCATTCCCTAAGTTGACAACGCAGGAATTATAATTGATTTGTCAACTACTTGGTGATTCATGTTAGGCTTTCGCCCGACTCAAGAACGAAGCTCGAATTTAAGTGGAACTGATCCGCTCCAGCTCCACATAGAATTTTGGCAGGTCGTTGATCTGCCGCGCAAAAGCCAACTGAACCCGGTTGGCTTTTTTGTTGTCTGCTCGGTAGTGTCCACGTGTCGATCGTCCAGTCGAGCCATCATGTTTGCCATCCATAGTCTTTCCGGTTTCAGTCTGCGTGCGCCCTTGGAGCAGTTGGCGAAGAGTGCCGAGGTGCGCGCTATTCGGCGGGATGGCATTGAATATGAGCCGACCCTGGTCGGTGGTGACGATGGGGTCGCGTCGTCACCGACGGCGGCGCAGGCTTATCGGGCGGTGTTGCCGAAGGCGCTGGAGCGCGGGCCGGTGAAGCATGCCTGGCAGGTGATGAGCAAGCAGGTGATCAAGGTGCAGACAAAGGATTCAGTCGAACTGGCCTGGCGGGTGCTGGTCAAGTCGAAGGTGCGTCAGGCTGTCGTGGTCAATCATGAAGGCGCGATAGTCGGCCTGGTCTCGGAGCGGGATCTGCTCACCTCGGTGAATCTGGAGGATGGCTTGTTGCGGGATGTGCTGGGGCGGTGGGTGGCGGATGTGATGCAGACGCCCATCGTCAGTGCCGACCCGGTGACCGATATCCGGCGCATTGCACAGGCCATGGTCGACTACGGCCTGTCCGGGGTGCCCATCGTCGAAGAGCATGGGCGGGCCGTCGGTTTCGTGTCGCGCGGCGATATTCTGCGCTCGGTGGTCAATGACCCACCGTTGAGCCTTTGGGTCTGAGTCGGGCAGGACTGTTCGGATTCCGGTTGCCATCAGGAGACCACGGTTTTTGCCCAAAATGGGCAGTGCACCGCAGCAGTGCTGCTGGAAAGTGCTGGCCGGTTCTCAGTCGTTCGTGCGATGCGTGTTGTGGAAGTCGTCGATGGGGATGGGGCGGCCGAACAGGTAGCCCTGGAAGTAGGTGCAGCCGCTACGGCGCAGGAAGTCCAGTTGCTCCTCGGTTTCGACGCCTTCGGCGATGGCTTCCAGGCTGAGGTTCTCCGCCATGCCGAGGATGGTCTGGATGATGACTTCGTCGGCGCCGGTGACGCCGATGTTGCGCACGAAGGACTGGTCGATCTTGACCTGGTCGAGCGGCAGGCGCGACAGGTAGGCGAGCGAGGAGTAGCCGGTGCCGAAATCGTCGAGCGAGAAACAGAGCCCGGCCGCCTTGAGCGCCTGCATCTTGCCGATGGTGTCGTCGACGTTGTCGAGCACCAGGCTTTCAGTCAATTCGAGCTTGAGCCGGCCCGGATCAATGCCGCTTTGTGCGACGATGGACAGCACCTTTTCGACAAAATCCTCCTGGCGGAACTGCTGGGCGCTGACGTTGACGGCGAGCGACCAGTAGCGGGAGACGGGGTCGCTCTCCCAGGTCTTGAGTTGGCGGCAGGCGGTTTCGAGCACCCATTGGCCGATCGGTACGATCAGGCCGGTGTCTTCGGCCAGCGAGATGAAGGTGAGCGGTGAAACCATGCCCTTCTTGGGATGTTGCCAGCGAAGCAGGGCTTCGGCGCCGAGGACGCGCCCGCTGCCCTCGATCTGCGGCTGGAAGTACAAAATCAACTGATCCTCGGGCAGGGCGCGGCGCAGGTCGGTGTCGAGCGCGATGCGCGCCTCCATGGCGGCGTGCGTGGTCGGGTCGAAGAAGCGGATGGCATTGCGGCCCGAATGCTTGGCCTGGTACATCGCGGTGTCGGCTCGTTTGAGCAGTTCGTCGATGCTGATTTCCTGGTTGCCGAACAGGCTGATGCCGATGCTGGGCGAGGTGTGATACTCGCTGCCTTGCAGGTTGAACGACCGATTGATCGTCGAGCGCATCTTCTCGGCGATGTTCTCGGCCTGGCTGGCCGCCTGGCGCGGATTGGGGCCGAGGTCGACGAGGATGACGACGAATTCGTCGCCGCCCAGGCGGGCGACCGTGTCGTCGGCGCGCACGCATTCCTGCAGGCGGGCGGCGACTTCGATCAGCAGCAGGTCGCCGATGTTGTGGCCCTTGGTGTCGTTCAGCTCCTTGAAACGGTCGAGGTCGAGGATCAGCACGGCGCCGTGGCGCTTGTTGCGCGCACTGCTGGCCATGGTGTGTTCGAGCCGGTCGAGCAGCAGGCGGCGGTTGGGCAGCGAAGTCAGCGGGTCGTAGAAGGCCAGCGTGTGGATTTCGGCTTCGGCCTTCTTGTGCAGCGAGATGTCGGAGAAGGCGGCGACGTAGTTGCAGACGCGGCCGGAAGGATCGCTCACCGCGGTGATGTTCAGCCATTCCGGGTAGATGTCGCCGTTCTTGCGGCGGTTCCAGATTTCGCCCTGCCAGTGCTTTTCGTAGGTCAGGCAACGCCACATTTCGGTATAGAACATCGGGTCGTGCCGCCCGGACTTGAGCAATTGCCCCGGCGTCTTGCCCAGCGCCTCCTCCGCGGTATAGCCGGTGATGCGGCAGAACGAGCGGTTGACCTTGATGATGCGCTGCTCGGCGTCGGTGATGGTGATCGCTTCGAGAGATTCGAAGGCGATGGCGGCGATGCGCAATTCGACTTCGGCACGGATGATGTCGGTGATGTCGCGACCGAAGGCGAGGGCGCCGACGACGCCGGTTTCATCGCGCTCGGCGGCCATGCGGACATGGTGGATGCGCAGTTCGCCCTGGTGGTTACGGACCTGGATCTCGATTTCCTGCGGTTCGCCGGTGGCGATGACCTGACGCAAGGCGGCTTCGTAGTGCTGGCGGTCGTTATTTCCCTCGAAAACCCGGCCGGTCGGGGTCTGGCCGAGCAACAGGGCGGGCGTCAGCTTGGTGGTGGCCTCCAGCATCTGGTTCACGTAAACGGCACGGCAATCGGTGTCGTAACGGATGATGTTGTCGGGCGAGCTTTCGACCAGCGAGCGGAAGGCGGCCTCGCTGTGCCGGAGCTGGCGTTCGGCAGCCAGGCGTTCGGTAATGTCGGTGAAGGTGAAAACGCGGCCGATGATGCGTTCTTCAAGGTATTGCGGCTGCGAGCGCTGCTCCAGCACCTGGCCGCCATCGAGTTCGAGCGTATCGAGGCTGGTTTCTTCGTGCAGCCGGACGATGGCGGCGAAGCGTTCGAGGTAGCGCTCGCTGTCGCCGCAGCGCTGCCCCATGAAGGCGAGGACTTCGCCATCCTGGCCGCGCGCCAGGGTGTCTTCGGGGAAACCCCAGAGCGTGGCGAAGCGCTGGTTCATGTTGATCAGCTTGCCGGCTTCGTCGCAGACGAGGATGCCGTCGGCCGTGGATTCGAGGGTGGCGCGCAGCAGCGAGGTCAGGTTGCCGAGTTGGGTCTTTTCCTCCTGCTCGACGGTGATGTCGCGCGCCCGGATCAGCAGCCAGGTCTGGTCCGCGTGCCGGGCGAGGACGATGCGTTCGTCGACCGGGAACAGTGTGCCGTCGGCGCAGCGATAAAGACCCTCGGTCGATTCGACTTCCTGGATGTTGCCGGCGGCGATTTCTTCCCAATAGAAGATGTCGGCGAGGGCGCGGCCGATCTCGGTGATCCGGCGCCCGACCAGTTCGTCCGGGGTGTAGCCCAGGCGGTTGCTGGCCGTGCGGTTGGCGGCGCGAATCTGCTGGGTCAGCGGGTCGACCAGCAGCAACAGGTCGTCGGTGTGGTCGAGCAACAGCGCGTGGAAAGAAGGCGGGAGAGTCTGGTTCATGCGTTGGCTACGCTGCGTTCGCCGAAATAATAGGAGACATGCTTGCGCATGCACAGGTAGTTGAATATATCGCGCGGCAACTGGTTCGGGTTTAGTGCGTGGGCGATCTGCACGTCGGATTCCTGATCGAGGTCGATGACGATGGCCTCGTCGCGCGGCACGCTCGGCTCGTAGATGGTCAGCATCGGCTTCAGCGGGCGCGTTGGATTGACCGAGGTGACCAGCGCCGTCGCGCCGTTCGACAGGTGCACCAGGGTGCCGGGCGGATAGACGCCCAGGCTGCGGATGAGCAGGCGCATCATCTGCGCGTCGTGCTTGGCCGCCTGCTGCGCGAACATGAACGACAGCGCCTCGTGCGGCGTCTTGGCCTTGGTCGGCATGGTCGGGTTGCACAGGCTGTCGTAGCGGTTGGCCACCTCGACCAGACGGGCCGATCGGCTGATCTGTTCGCCTGCCAGCCGGGCCGGGTAGCCCGAGCCGTCCATCAGTTCGTGGTGCTGCGCGATGATCTCGAGCACGGCCGGCGGAAAGCCGAGATGCCGGCCGATGGCGACGCCTTGCTCGCAGTGCGTCTGGCGCAGCTTGTATTCGGCGGCGCTGAGCGGATCGACCTTGCGCAGCAGGGTGCTCGGAATGGCACTGAGGCCGATGTCGTGGAAGAGTGCGCCGACGCCCAGCGTGCGGACTTGCTCGGGCGGCAGTGCGAGGTCGCGCGCCATGATCAGCGACAGTACGGCGACGTTAAGGCCATGGTGGTAGAGCGAATCCTGATGCTCGGTGTCGCCCATGGCGTGGATCATCGCGTCGGTGTTGGCGAACAGGGTGTCGGTCATGCCCGCGATCAGATCGCCCGCCTCGCCCAGCACGCTGTCCGGCTTGCTCTTGCAGCGGCCGAAGAGCAGGCGGACCTCCTGCACGGTGCGATGCAGCATCTCCTCGGCCCGGGCAACGGCCAGTCGATAGTCGGCGAGGTATTGGCCACGCGCCTGCTTGGCCTGCAACAGAACGGAATCCTCGGCCGGTACGGCCGGGGGCGGCGGGACGGTGTTGGCGGCGAGCGGGAAAGGCAGGCTCGAACTGCGGCGCGGGTCGTAGCGGATTTTTTCCAGGCCGAGCTGGCGCAACTGCTGAATCTGTTCTTCGTTCTTGATCTTGAAGCTGCTGAAGCTGAACGGGTGCTTCGTCCACGGCAGATCGAGCTGAACGTAAAGTCCGACCCGCAACTGATCGATGAAGACGAACGAAGACATGCCGGCGGATCCCCCTGAACCTTTTGAATTAATTATTTTTGGCTATTTTAAACAGGCTGTTAGCAGGGGTGTTGATGAAATTGTCAAATTTCCGCCGGGACGGTGAAATATTGCCGAAATGGCTGGTGCACCGCAGCAGTCGGGAAGCGCCGGTATCTAGACGAGCAGCTTGCGCTGATCGAGGAATTTTTCCAGGATTTCCAGCCGGGCGAGCGGGTCATCCAGTTCGAGCAGCTTCTGCTTGGCCAGATTCTGGATGGGCAGGATTTCGGTAATGCGGTAGCCGACCCAGGCCGCGTCGTCGTAACGGTGCGGTTCGGGAATGCGGCTGGGGCCGAGGTCGGCGACGATACGCTGGAGCAGCGGCAGCAGCCGTTCGCGTTCCTGCGGCAAGGGCACGGTCTCGCCCTCGCTGAGCAGTTCGACATGGCCGCGCAGCAGGTTGTTGGCGTCGACGGTGCTGTCGATGATGCGGAAACGCCGGCCGCCCAGCGCGGTCACCTGCAGGATGCCCAGCTGTTCCATCTCCCAGTCGCCGATGCGGGCCAGCGTGCCGACCGGCTGCGGCTTGGCCGCCGTGCCGACTTCCGAGCCGCTGTCGATCAGGCAGATGCCGAAGGGCGTCTCGTCCTTCATGCAGGCCGCGGCCATGTCGAGATAGCGTTGCTCGAAAATCTTCAGCGGCTGCACGCCACCGGGGAAGAGCACGGTATTGAGCGGAAAGAGCGGAACTTCCAGCGTCTCGATGCTCTGTCCGTGCGGGGCACGGAGAAAATCGAACCAACCCATCAGTTACCCCAGCGTTGCATCAGCGTATGCGTTACGCCGATCTGGTCCATGATGCGGGCGACGACGAAATCGACAATGTCCTGCACGCTTTCCGGATGGTGGTAGAAGCCGGGTGAGGGCGGCAGGATGACAGCGCCAGCACGGCTCAAACGCAGCATGTTTTCCAGGTGGATGGCCGAGAACGGCGTTTCGCGCGGCACCAGCACCAGCTTGCGGCCTTCCTTGAGCACCACGTCGGCGGCGCGTTCGATCAGGTTGTCGGCCAGGCCCTGGGCGATGGCGGCCAGCGTGCCCATCGAGCACGGGCAGACGACCATGGCGTCGGGCGGGTTGGAGCCTGAGGCAACCGGGGCGAACCACTCCTCGCGGCCATAGACGGCGAGCAGGTCCGGATCGACGCCGGGGCTGCGTTCGAGCAGGGCGGCGCGGGCATCGGCCGGACGCGACGGCAATTCGAAATCCAGTTCCTGGCGGGCGACGACCTGGGCGGCCTGCGAGTAGAGCAGCTGCACCTTGCAGCGGGCAGCCAGCAGACAGTTGAGCAGGCGCAGGCCGTAGGGCATGCCAGAGGCGCCGGTCAGGGCGAGGCAGATGGTCTTAGGCATCGGAAGGTTCCGGGGCGGACGATTCAGCCAGCAGTTTAGCCGCGATCAGGCCGTTGATGGTGCCGAATACCAGCGCGGCTCCGGCGAAGACCGGGGTGAGCAGGAAAACGCCATCGTGCGGAATGAGCCAGGCGCGGGCGAGCAGCAGTTGCCCGCCGATGTGGGCGAAGGCGGCGAAGATGGACAGGCTGACCGGGCCGAACCAGCGTTGCGGCAGGCGATAGGCCAGGCCGAGGGTGAGCAGGCTGAGCGTGGTGCCGGTCAGCGACAGGAAGAAGCCGGGGGCGAGGAAATAGCCGAGCAGCAGGCTGCCGGCCAGCACGCGCAGGCCACTGACCCAGACCGCCGTGGCCCAGCCGTAGCGCAGCAGCACGACCAGGGTGACGATGTTGGCCAGCCCCGGCTTGACGCCGGGCAGCGGCGACGGAATGGCCGCATCGACCAGCGACAGGGCGACGGCGGCGGTGGCCAGCCAGGCGACCCGGCGGTCCTCTTCCGTGACCTGGAGTTCAATAACTGATCGAGTCATAGACCTTGGTCCGGCCGGTAATTTGCAGGCTGACGCGGTTGGGGGCGCAGATGGCGATTTCGCCGGGGCGCATCAGCCAGCCCTGCTTGACGCAATACTGGCGCGGCCCGGGATCGGCCACGACGCGGGCCCGCCCCGGCTCGACGGCAATCACCGTGGTGCCGAGCGGCCCCGGCACTTCGAGCTGACGCCTGGCTTTCAGGTCCACTTCGGCGTAGACCTTGCCTTCCTGACGCACGATGGCGCGGTCGGCCAGGCCGCCCTGCCAGAACAACGGCACACTGCCGGCGACCAGGGCGGCACCGAGCAGGACGACCAGCCAGTCGCCCGGCCGGATCAGGGAAAGCCACTGCTTCAATGGCCGGCCAGCGAACGGTGCCGGACGAGGACGCGGGCGTCGCCATTGAACTGCTTGGCCAGCCATTCCGCCATGCATACCGAGCGATGCTGGCCGCCGGTGCAGCCGATGGCCACCGTCAGGTAGTTGCGGTTGTCGCGGATGTAGGACGGCAGCCAGGTGGCGACGAAATTGCGGATGTCCTCGCGCATGCGGCGGAATTCGGCTTCCTTTTCCAGGAAGTCGATGACCGGCTGGTCGCGCCCGGTCAGCGGGCGCAGCGCCGGGTCGTAATGCGGGTTGGGCAGGCAGCGCACGTCGAAGACGAGGTCGGCGTCGAGCGGGATGCCGTGCTTGAAGCCGAAGGATTCGAACATCAGGGTCAGGCCCTGGCCCGGTTCGGCCTCGATGAACTGGCGCACCCACTCGCGCAGGGCATTGGCCTTCAGGTCGCTGGTGTCGATGCGGTTGCCGAGCTGGCTGATCGGTTCCATCAGCACGCGCTCGGCGCGGATCGCCTCTTCCAGCGTCTGGCCGGCGGTAGCCAGCGGGTGGCGGCGGCGCGATTCCGAGTAGCGCTTGAGCAGGGTTTCCTCGTCGGCCTGCAGGAACAGGAAGTTGTGGCGCACGCCTTCCTTGGACAAATTCTCCAGCTTGTCGGGCAGCAACTCGATGCCGCCGCCGGAGCGGGCATCGACCGCCACGGCGATCTTGCGGATGCCTTCTTCCTTCAGCATGCGGACGAGCACGGTCAGCATCACCACCGGCAGGTTGTCGACGCAGTAATAACCGGAGTCTTCCAGCAGATTGAGAGCGACCGACTTGCCCGAGCCGGACAGGCCGCTAATGAGAACGAGTTCCATGCAGTGCACAATAATCAAGCCGGCACGTCGCCGCAAGGCGCGGCATAATATTCGTCTGTGGCGGCGGGCCGGTCGGCTGTCGGCCGCTGCAGGCAAAGACAAGAAGGAGACGATCATGGCCCCGACGATTCCCCAACTCCAGCTGCCTTTCCTGGCCGAACTGACGGCCTTGCGCCGCGACATCCACGCCCATCCCGAACTGGCTTTCAACGAGACGCGCACGGCCGACATCGTCGCCCGCGAACTTGAGCGCTACGGTCTCGAAGTGCATCGCGGCATCGCCAAGACCGGTGTCGTCGGCGTGCTGCGCGCCGGCAGCTCGCAGCGCATGATCGGCCTGCGCGCCGACATGGATGCGCTGCCGCTGTGCGAAATGAACGAATTTCCGCATCACTCCAGGTACCAGGGAAAGATGCACGCCTGCGGCCACGACGGTCACACCGCCATGCTGCTCGGTGCCGCCCGCTACCTGGCCGAGAACCCCGATTTCGACGGCATCGCCGTCTTCATCTTCCAGCCGGCCGAGGAATCGGAAGGCGGCGCCGCGGTGATGATCGAGGATGGACTGTTCGAGCGCTTCCCGGTCGAGGCCGTGTTCGGCCTGCACAACTGGCCCGGCATCCCGGTCGGCCAGATGATGGCCATGCCCGGCCCGGTCATGGCCGGCACCTGCGCCTTCGAGATCAGCGTGCGCGGCCACGGCTGCCACGCCGCCATGCCGCACCAGGGCGTCGATTCCATCGTTACCGGCGCGCAACTGGTGCAGGCCCTGCAGACCGTGGTCAGTCGCA
>JAYRUZ010000065.1:0-8969 GCA_041918795.1 Azonexus sp.
TTTCGGGTTTCTTTCTGTGGCGGAGTTTCGATCGGAGGTTTTGACTCGCTGGGCAGGGTGCTGCTGACAACCGGCAACAAGTAGTCGCGCAGGCGCAAGACCATGACCAGGAGCTCTTCATCGGGGGCCGCTTCCTCGATTTCGGCAAGGCGCTGTCGCGCGTAGCCGGGCTCCCGGATCAGACGGTCGAGATCGACCGTTTCGCTGAGCGTGCGCTTCACCTGCAGCTTGAAGCGGGCCATCAGTTGGGCCATTTCCATTTGCTTTTCCATCGACACGATTTCTCCTTATGGGTGCAACAGATGACTCGGGGTTATGGCGGCCTTCAGCGAAATTCATGCCCGTACCGGGCTTCAATCTGTTTTTGTCTTTGAATCAGCAGCTTGGCATTTTTTGTTGGACCATCCGGTAGCCATCGAGAACGCACTGTGGTGCGCCTGTATTTCATGGCGATTGAAATTGGTGCGGTGCACCAGCCAAATTGGCAAAAAACCAAAGGGCGTGATCGGCGGGCAGTTGGCTGCGTCCGATCCGTGGTGCCCCAGTATGGTGCGGACCGGGGATTAACCAGGGCTTCATTTGGCTCAGGTAATCTCTAAGTGGCTGAAAATATTGTTCTTGGTGTGCTGGTTCGTGTCTTGCTTCCAAGATCGCAACCATTCCTTGCGGAGTAAGCTTGTGTCCATTCATGTTGCACTGAATCACGTCACTCAATACACCTATGACCGCCCGATCAATCTGGGGCCGCAGGTGATCCGTCTGCGGCCGTGCCCGCATTCGCGTACGCGCATCCTGTCGTATTCGCTGAAGATCGGCCCGGACAAGCATTTCATCAATTGGCAGCAGGATCCGCAGGGCAACTATCTGGCCCGCCTGGTCTTCCCGGAGAAAACACGGGAATTCCGCTTCGAGATCGATCTGGTGGCCGAGATGTCGGTCATCAATCCCTTCGATTTCTTCCTGGAGCCGCATGCCGAACACATCCCTTTCCAGTACGAGGCCTGGCAGCGCCACGAACTGACGCCCTATCTCTACAAGATCGATTGCGGCCCCTTGTTCGACAAGTACGTCGCCGGGATTTCCCGCGAAAAGACCCGCAGCGTCGATTTCCTGGTGGCGCTGAACGCACGGTTGCAGAACGACATCAGTTACACGATCCGGATGGAGCCGGGCGTGCAGACACCGGAAGAGACGTTGGGCAAGCGTTCCGGCTCCTGCCGTGACTCGGCTTGGCTGCTGGTGCAGGTTCTGCGCCACCTGGGTTTGGCGGCGCGTTTCGTTTCCGGCTACCTGATCCAGCTGACGGCCGACGTCAAATCGCTCGATGGCCCGTCCGGTCCGGAAGCTGATTTCACCGACCTGCACGCCTGGGCCGAGGTCTATCTGCCCGGTGCCGGCTGGATCGGCCTCGATCCGACGTCCGGCCTGTTTGCCGGCGAAGGCCATATTCCGCTGGCGTGTACGCCGGAACCGGCCTCGGCTGCGCCGGTGGCCGGGGCGATCGACGAGTGCGAAACCGAGTTCGCCCACCACATGCAGGTCAGCCGCATCTGGGAAGCACCGCGCGTCACCAAGCCCTACAGCGAAGAGCAGTGGGTCGAGATCGAAGGCCTCGGCCACGCTATCGATGCCAAGCTGATGACGATGGACGTGCGTCTGACCCAGGGCGGCGAGCCGACCTTCGTTGCCGTCGACGATCCGGATGGTGCCGAGTGGAATACCGCGGCGATGGGGCCGACCAAGCGTCTGCTGGCGGCCGATCTGTTCCATCGCCTGCGCGATAAATATGCGCCGAATGGCCTGATGCACTTCGGCCAGGGCAAGTGGTATCCCGGCGAGCAGTTACCGCGCTGGTCGTTGAATTGCTTCTGGCGCAAGGATGGCGAGCCGATCTGGAACGCCCCCGAGCTTTACGCCAGCGAGCGCCAGGATTACGGTGCCACGGCCGAGCATGCCGAGCGCTTCCTGAAGCGCCTGGCGGAGCGCCTGGGTCTGGAGTCCAAGTATGTCTTCCCGGCCTTCGAGGACGTTTATTACTACCTTTGGCGCGAGCGCCGTTTGCCCGGTAACGTCGATCCCTTCGATTCCCGGGTGGATGATCCGCTTGAGCGCGAACGCCTGACCAAGGTATTCACGCAGGGGCTGAGCCATACCGTCGGCTACACCCTGCCGATCATGAAGAACGTCCGGAACCAGTGGCAGAGTGGGCCATGGTTCCTGCGTAGCGAGCGCTGCTACCTGATCCCCGGCGATTCGGCGATGGGTTACCGTCTGCCGATCGATTCGCAGCCGTGGACGGCGCAGAGCGATTACCCCTACGTCAATCCGCCCGATGCCGCAATGGCAATCGATCCGCTGGCCAGCCATGCTGCATTGCGCGGCCGGATGGGTGGCGACGCCCGGCGCGAGCAGCAGCGCCGTGTGCCGGCGCCGGGAGTAAACGGGCCAGGCAGCCATCCTTGGGATAAACCGAGCGATACCGTTCCCGCGGCCAAGGAGTCGGCCGCCTGGATCACCCGGCTGGCCATGTGTGTCGAGCCGCGCGCTGGCCGTTTGTACGTGTTCATGCCGCCGACCAATACGTTGGACGACTATCTGGAAATCGTCGCTGCAGTCGAGTGCACCGCAGAAGAGTTGCAAATGCCGGTCATTCTGGAGGGCTACGAGCCGCCGTCCGATCCGCGTCTGACTCATTTCCGCGTGACGCCGGACCCCGGCGTGATCGAGGTGAACATCCATCCGGCCAGGAACTGGGACCAGTTGGTCGAGCAGACGACGCACCTCTACGAGGCGGCTCATTATTCGCGCCTGACTACCGAGAAGTTCATGCTCGACGGCCGCCATACCGGCACCGGCGGCGGCAACCATTTCGTGCTGGGCGGGGCGACGCCGAACGATTCGCCCTTCCTGCGCCGGCCGGATCTGCTGAAGAGCCTGGTTGCCTACTGGCACAACCATCCGAGCTTGTCCTATTTGTTCTCCGGCCTGTTCATCGGCCCGACCAGCCAGGCGCCGCGCATGGACGAGGCGCGCAACGATGCGTTGTATGAGATGGAGATCGCCTTCAAGCAGATACCGCAGCCGGGCGGCTACATTCCGCCCTGGTTGATCGATCGCGTGCTGCGTAACCTGCTTATCGACGTCACCGGCAACACGCACCGCGCCGAGTTTTGCATCGACAAGCTCTATTCGCCGGATGGCCCGACCGGCCGCCTCGGCCTGCTCGAACTGCGCGCCTTCGAAATGCCGCCGCACGCCCGCATGTCGCTTGCGCAGCAATTGCTGCTGCGCGCATTGATCGCCCGTTTCTGGGAGCAACCCTACGAAGTGACGCGCCTGACGCGCTGGGGCACCGAACTGCACGACCGCTTCATGTTGCCGCTCTATGTCGAGCAGGATTTCCGCGACGTCATGCAGGAAATGAACGAAGCCGGCTATGCCTTCAGGCACGAATGGTTCGCCCCGCATTTCGAATTCCGTTTTCCGAAATATGGCGACTTCGCGGTCAAGGGCATCGAGTTCGAATTGCGCCACGCCCTGGAACCCTGGCATGTCATGGGCGAGGAGGGAGCGAGTGGCGGTGCGGTCCGCTACGTCGACTCCTCGGTCGAGCGTGTCCAGGTCAAGGTCAGTGGCATGGCGCCGGATCGCTATGTCCTGACCTGCAACGGCGTCGCCGTACCCCTGCAGAAAACCGGCATCAATGGCGAGTTCGTTGCCGGTGTGCGTTACCGGGCATGGCAACCGGCTTCCTGCCTGCATCCGACCATCGGCGTGCATGCGCCGCTGGTGTTCGACATCGTCGACACCTGGATGCAGCGTTCGCTGGGCGGCTGCCAGTACCATGTGGCGCATCCGGGCGGGCGGAATTTCGATGTCTTCCCGGTCAATGCCTTCGAGGCGGAAAGCCGCCGCCTGGCGCGCTTCTTCCGCTTTGGACATACGCCCGGCAAAGTGGTCGCCAAGGCACCGGAGGTCAGCGCGGAGCACCCGTTTACGCTAGACTTGCGACGTTTCTGAGTCGGAATTCAAGCAGAAGGCGACCCTCGGGTCGCTTGAACATGGCCTGCGGGCCTTTCTGCGTTCTTTAAGTCGGCATGGCACGTACCCTTCTCGCCATTTATCCCCATAGCGCACGCCGTTACGACGAAATGTTGTCGGCGGATGGCAACGTGCGTTCGCATTGGCAGCAATTCTTCTCCCACCTCGACGCCATCGCGCCGGAGGAGATGCATCGCCGCCTCGAATTCGTCGACCGGCGCATTCAGGAAAACGGGGTGACCTACAACGTCTATGCCGATCCGAACGGGGCCGACCGGCCGTGGGCGCTCGATCCGCTGCCGCTGATCATCCCGCCGGATGAATGGGCCGAGGTGTCGGCTGCCGTCGCCCAGCGCGCCGCACTGCTCAATGCCATGCTGGCCGATCTCTACGGCGAGCAACGCCTGTTGGCCGAAGGCCTGCTGCCGCCGGCGCTCGTCTACGGCCAGCACGGCTATCTGTGGCCCTGTCATGGCGTCAAGCCGCCGGGCGGCGTCTGGCTGCACCATTACGCGGTCGATCTGGCGCGTTCGCCGAACGGGCGCTGGTGGGTCATCGCCGACCGGACGCAGGCACCTTCCGGTGCGGGTTATGCCCTGGAAAATCGCTTGGTTGTCTCGCGCGTCTTCCCGGAAATGTTCGGCGACCTGCATGTCCAGCATCTGGCCGATTTTTTCCGCGATCAGCTGGACGGCCTGGCGGCGCTGGCGCCGCTCGACGGCAACGAACCGCCCCACATCGTTTTGCTGACGCCGGGGCCGTACAACGAAACCTACTTCGAGCACGCCTATCTGGCGCGCTACCTCGGCTATCCGCTGGTCGAGGGGCAGGACCTGACGGTGCGTGGCGACACGCTCTACCTGAAGACCCTGCGCGGCCTGAAGCGGGTGCATGTCGTGCTGCGCCGCCAGGACGACGACTATTGCGACCCGCTCGAATTGCGCGGCGAGTCGGCGCTGGGCATTCCCGGTTTGCTCAACGTCGTTCGTTCGGGCCGCGTGGTTGTCTCCAATGCGCTGGGCAGTGGTTTGCTGGCATCCGGGGCCTTGATGGGCTTCCTGCCGGCGATCTGCGAATTCCTGCTTGACGAGCGCTTGTTGATGCCCTCGGTCGCGACCTGGTGGTGCGGCGAAAAGCCTGCGCTCGAGTACGTGCGCGAGCATTTCGACGAACTGGTCATCAAGCCGGCCTACCCGACGCAGCGCATGGACCCGGTGTTCGGTCATGAACTGGAAGGCGAGGCGCGGGCCGAGATGCTGCGCCGTATCGAGGCGCGGCCGCATGCCTACGTGGCGCAGGAAATGGTCCAGTTGTCGCAGGCGCCGACCTGGAGCAGGGCGCATGAACGCCGTCTGATCGCTCGACCGGTCGGGCTGCGCGCCTATGCGGTGGCCAATGCCGATGGCGGCTATTCGGTGATGCCGGGCGGTCTGGCCCGCGTCGCCACCGGTGCCAATACGCGCATCATCTCGATGCAGCGCGGCGGGGCCTCGAAGGATACCTGGGTGCTGACCGAAGGGCCGGTCAGCGAATTCACCCTGCTGAAGCCGTCGATCGGCGTGCGCGATCTGGTCCGTTCGGGGGCCAACCTGTCGTCGCGCGTGGTCGAGAACCTGTTCTGGCTGGGACGTTATTCGGAGCGCTTCGACAACAGTGCGCGCATGCTGCGTGTCACCTTGAGCCGTCTGGTCGAAGGAGCCGGCGAAAAAACCCCGGCCATCGCTTCGGCCATGGAACTGGCGGAACAGCTCGGTATCCTGCCCAAGCCTGAAGAAGACGAACCAATCGCCGAGGGCGGCGAGCACGTTTTGCTCGAAGCCATTTACGATCCCGCGCAGCCGGGTAGTCTGGCCGGCAACATCCGCAGCCTGATGTGGTCGGCGACGCACGTGCGCGAGCGCCTGTCGCTCGATCACTGGCATTCGCTCAACCGCCTGCAGCGCGATCAACAGGCGGCGCAGAGCAAGCATCCGACCATGTCCGAGGCCATCGCCTTCCTTGACCGTGTGCTCGGTGTGTCGTCGTCGCTGACCGGCTTCGCCATGGACAACATGACGCGTGACGATGGCTGGCGCTTCCTGATCATTGGCCGTCGCATCGAGCGGCTGGCCTTTCTGACCGAAGCGCTGGCTACCTTCCTGCGCCTGGAGTCGGCGCGCGGACCGGGGTGCCTGGAATGGCTGCTCGAACTGGCCGATTCGATCATCACCTACCGCTCGCGCTACTCGCGCCTGCCGGAACTGCTGCCGGTCGTCGACCTGCTGGTTTTCGACGACAGCAATCCGCATGGCGTCATGTTCCAGGCGATCAATCTCAGCCGCTACCTCGACCGCATGGTGCGTGAACTGGGGGCTGATTACGACGGCCAACTGGCGCAAGCGATCGCTCACCTGCAGGAGTACGACCTTGCCATGCTCGAGCACGCGCAGTTCAGCGAGTGCTTCAAGTGTGCCGGCTGCGAGGAACTGGCCAAACGCCTCGATGCGCTGGCTGCGGCGGCCTGCCAGTTGTCGGACTGGCTGGCCATGCGCTATTTCACTCACGTCGGCGATGTCAGCCGACAAACGATGGCCTTGTGACGACCATGCAGCCCGTCCGCTATCACGTTTATCACGAGACACGCTACGACTACGGCAGCAGCGTTTCCCTGTCGCAGCAGCAACTGCACCTGTCGCCGCGCATCCTCGACTGGCAGCGGATCGAGGAGCAGCGCGTCGATATCGAGCCGACGCCGACCTGGCGGCGCGACGGCCGCGATGCCTTCGGCAATCCGGTCGCCTGGGTTTCCTTTCATGCCCCGCACGACGAACTGATCATTCGTTCGACCATGAACGTTTCGATCATGCCGCATCGGCCGGCGCATCTGGAGGATTCCCTGCCCTGGGAAGAGGTCCGGCAGCGCCTGGCCTACGATGCTTCGGCTCCCTCTTCGGAAGACCTTGAGGCGACGCGCTACCTGTTCGAAAGCCCGCATGTGCGGGTCAAGCACGAACTGGCCAATTACGCGGCGGAATGCTTCCCGCCCGGCCGCCCGCTGCTGCTCTGCGCACAAGCCTTGATGGCCAAGATTTTCGACGAATTCGAATTCGATCCGGAGGCAACCACGGTATCGACGCCGGTGCTCGAAGTCTTGGCAAACAAGCGCGGCGTCTGCCAGGACTTTGCCCACCTGATGATCGCCTGCCTGCGCGCCATGGGCGTTGCCGCCCGTTACGTCAGCGGCTACCTGTTGACCCGGCCGCCACCCGGCAAGCCGCGCCTGATCGGTGCCGATGCGTCGCACGCCTGGGTGTCGGTGTATTCGCCGGGCAGCGTAAACGACTGGGTCGATTTTGACCCGACCAATAACCTGTTGCCCGATACCGAGCACATCACCCTCTCTTTCGGGCGGGATTTCTCCGATATCTCGCCCTTGCGCGGCATCATCCTCGGGGGCGGCGGCGCCGAGCCCGATGTGGCGGTCACCGTCGTGCCGCTCGACGAAGAGGATCTGCCGGAAGGTCTGCTGTCGGTCGCCGCGGCGGATTCTGCCGAGAGCTGATGGGCCTCATCGCGATCATCGGCGGCGGGCCGGCCGGCCTGATGGCCGCCGAGCAGATTGCTGCGGTGCACGGGGCAAAAACGGCAATTTTCGATGCCATGCCCTCGGTCGGTCGCAAGTTCCTGATGGCTGGCAAGGGCGGCATGAACATCACGCACGCCGAACCCTACGCCCAATTCATCGAGCGCTACGGCGAGCAGGCGCCCCGCCTGAAACCCCTGCTTGACGCTTTCGGGCCGGAAGAGTTGCGTGGCTGGATCCACGATCTGGGCATCGATACCTTCGTCGGCACCTCGGGCCGCGTCTTCCCGACCGAAATGAAAGCCGCGCCGTTGCTGCGCGCCTGGCTGCAGCGCCTGCGCGGGCAGGGGGTACAGTTCCACGTTCGACACCGCTGGCTGGGCTGGACGCCCGATGGTGCGCTGCGCTTTTTCACGCCGGCCGGGGAAGTGGCGATCGAAGCCGCGGCCGTGGTTCTCGCGCTGGGCGGCGGCAGTTGGGCCAGCCTGGGTTCGGATGGCGCCTGGGTGCCCCTGCTGGCGGCGCGAGGCATCGAGGTTTCGCCCTTGCAGCCGGCCAATTGCGGTTTCGATGTCGAATGGAGCGCACATTTCCGCCAACGTTTTGCCGGCCAGCCGGTCAAGCCGGTGCTGGCGAGCATTGCCGGACGGCAACAGCAGGGCGAGTTCAACGTCACCGAATACGGCATCGAGGGTGGCCTGATCTATGCGCTATCGGCACCCCTGCGCGATGCGCTGGCGCGCGATGGCGTCGCTGCGCTGACGCTTGACCTGGCGCCCGGGCGCAGCCTGGAACGCTTGACTGAGGACCTGGCCAAACCGCGTGGACGCGATTCGCTGGCCAATCACCTGCGCCGCCGGGTCGGCATCGAGGGCGTCAAGGCGGGGTTGTTGCGCGAACTCTGTTCCGCCGAACAACTGGCCTCGCCGACGGCGCTGGCCGCGGCGATCAAGGCCTTGCCGTTGCCGGTGCGGGCGACCCGACCGCTCGATGAGGCGATCAGTTCGGCCGGCGGGCTGGTCTTCGAGGCGCTTGATGAGCGCCAGATGGTCAGGCAATTGCCCGGCCTCTTCTGTGCCGGCGAAATGCTGGATTGGGAAGCGCCGACCGGCGGCTACCTGCTGACCGCCTGTTTCGCGCTGGGGCGGGCCGCCGGACAGGGCGTGGTCGATTGGCTGGGCCGGCGCCCCGACACCGCCGGCCACTGAGCCGCCCGATTGTCTCAGCCCGGTTTTTGGTGGAGCAGGGCCAGGGCTTCTTCGAAGGCGAAGGCGGAGACGAAGCGTTCGAATAGCGTGTAACGGTCACCCAGGGCCTGGCGCAGGCTGGCGGCGTTCTGCCGCACGCTCTCCTGGACGCTGATGTC
>JAYRUZ010000066.1:0-8903 GCA_041918795.1 Azonexus sp.
ATCTGATCGAAGCTGCCGCCATCCTTGAAGTGGGCGACGAAAGCCTTGTTGGCACCGCCAAACACCTCATCCACGGTGAAGGTCTTCACCGGCGGGAAGAAGCTGGCGTACTTCTTCAGCAACTCGGCATCGCGCGGCCGCAGGTAGTTCTGCGCGGCATTCTCCTGGCCTTCCTTCGACCACAGATAGTCGAGGTAGGCTTTGGCTTGCGTGCGGGTCCCCTTCTTGTCGACCACCTTGTCGACAAGGGCGACCGGGAACTCGGTCTGCATGGTCAAACTGGGATAGACGACTTCAAAGTTACCCTTGCCGAATTCCTTGGCGATCATCTCGGCCTCGGATTCGAAGGTGATCAGCACATCGCCCAGGCCACGCTGCATGAAGGTGGTGGTGGCGTCACGACCACCAGCGGCGAACAGCGGAGCATTCTTCAGCAACTTGCCGAGGAACTCCTGCGCCGTCTTGTCGCTACCACCTGGCTGCCTGAGCGCCCAGGCCCAGGCCGACAGATAGGTGTTGCGGCCATTACCGGTGTTCTTCGGATGCGGCACGATGACCTGCACGCCCGGTGCGATCAGGTCGCCCCAATCCTTCAAGCCCTTGGGATTGCCCTTGCGCACGATGAAGACCATGGCCGAGGTGTAGGGCGAAGCGTTATTCGGGAATTTCTTGGTCCAGTCCTTGGCGACCAGCCCCTTGTCGGCCAGGAACTCGATGTCGTTGGCCTGATTCATCGTGACCACATCGGCTTCCAGGCCGTCAGCCACGGCACGCACCTGCTTCGACGAACCGCCATGCGACTGTTTCAGTTCCAGGCTTTCACCACTCTTTGCCTTCCAGTACTTCTGGAACATCGGGTTGTAGTCCTTATAAACGTCCCGTGCGACGTCGTACGATGCGTTGAGCAGCGTGGTGTCGGCAGCGGCACTAGCCGCCAGCAAGAGCAGAGCGAGGACAGAAAAGCTACGGCGCAAGAACATGGTGAAATGCCTCAAAATACAGTAGTCGCTAATTTAGCCCGCCCGTTTATAACCACAAAGACGAATTATGAATTTGTTTATAACCAAGGCGCCACTTCTGCAAAGCTATTCGCCGGCGCAACGAGCGGCTATCATTCGACCTTCCCATCGACGCCAGAATTCCATAATGCGCGCCACGCTGATCGCTACCCTGCTCTGCTCCACCATTCTTGCTGCTTGTTCGACCAAGGGCACCATCCCACCGAGCAAGCACATCTCGCAAAATGGCCCACTCAAGGTCCACCCCGGCTTGCTTGGCGAGGCCGTGCCGCCGGAACTCCAGGAACCGACCGTCCAGGCCAAGCCCGTCACGACAAACGCGACCGAGGAAAATGTCTCTCCCGCGAAGGACGTGGCCGGCCCGCCGGAACAGCGCAGCATCTATTTCGACTACCGCAGCGCCGACATCAAGACCGAGGCCGAGCCTGACATCAAGGCACACGCCCGTTACCTGACCGCCAACCCGCAGAGCCGCGTCCGCGTCGAAGGCAACGCCGACGAACGCGGCACGGCCGAGCGCAACAAGCAACTCGGCATCCAGCGTGCCGAAAACATCCGCTCCGCGTTGATTGCCGGTGGCGCCGACGACAAGCAGATCGCCGTCAAATCGAACGGCGAAACGCGCCCCAAGGCAACCGGCCACAACGAAGAATCCTGGGCCGAGAACCGTCGCGCCGACCTCATTTACGAACACCAGAACTGAACCTCGCCACCCGGCAAAACAAAAGGCCACGCAAAAGCGTGGCCTTTTCCATTTCGTTGGCACTGCAGTCGCGCCTAACTATCTTCCGGCACCTTCGCTGCACGGATACGTGCCTGATAAGACCACTCCGCCAGAGAAATTTCCCATACCCGCGGCAGGCGCCGCTCCACTGTTTTTCGCCGTTCGCGCCACCCACTTGGCGGCCCCTCTTCCGAGACCCTGCGGTCTTCGTTAGAGCGATTTTCCTTGCCCCTGCTCATTGCGCAACCTTTCCTGCTTCATCGGCTTGAAAACCACGCCTTTAGTCATAGTTTAAGGCAAGCCGAACCCGGTGGCAGTGAAATAAATCACAACCCCGAGCAGGGTCTGTTTCTGTGGAAAACACATGTCGTGCTGACACCGATTTATGCACTGGATCAAAGCAGCCGACCCCGGCCTCCACGAAAATCGGCCTGACCATGGCGAAAAAATTCCCTCTCCACCCGAAGCACCCGGAACGCATCTGCTGGGGCTGCGACAAGTATTGCCCGGCCAACGCCCTGCAATGCGGCAATGGCTCCGGGCGCACTCAACACCCGGCCGAAATGTTGGGCGACGACTGGTACCAGTGGGGCGACTGGGGCATAGAGGATGGCGACGATCCCTCCTCCCAACCGACGCCACCGGCACCCAACCAGTAAAAAGCCCCGCCGAAGCGGGGCTTTGCAGTTGCTTCGCTGCCAATCCGGCCAGAAGCCTAAAGCATTTACCAGTTCGGTTCGCGCTCGGGCGTCGCGGTAATCTTGTGGATGCTGAGGTCGGCCCCTTCGTATTCCTCCTCCTGATCGAGGCGCAAGCCGAGAACTGCCTTCAGGCCGCCGTACACCAGAGCCCCACCACTCAAGGCAACAACAATCGCCATCGCCGTCATGATCAGTTGCGGCATGAAGGCAACGCCACCGGCCCCGCCCAGCGCCTTGCTGCCGAAGATGCCGGCAGCAATACCGCCCCAGGCACCGCACAGGCCGTGCAGCGGCCAGACCCCCAGCACGTCATCGATCTTCCAGCGGTTCTGGGTCAGCGTAAACATGATCACAAACAGGGCACCGGCGACACTGCCGACGACCAGGGCACCAATCGGGTGCATCAGGTCAGAGCCAGCACAAACCGCGACCAAACCAGCCAGCGGACCGTTATGCACGAAGCCCGGGTCGTTCTTGCCCAGCACCAGTGCGACCAGGGTGCCACCGACCATGGCCATCAGCGAATTCAGCGCCACCAGGCCGGAGATCTTGTCCAGCGTCTGCGCACTCATCACGTTGAAGCCGAACCAGCCGACGGTCAGGATCCAGGCGCCGAGCGCCAGGAAGGGAATCGATGAAGGCGGGTGGGCGGACATCCGGCCATCCTTCGTATAGCGACCGTAGCGGGCACCGAGCAGCAGCACGGCCGGCAGGGCGATCCAGCCGCCCATGGCATGCACGACGACGGAGCCGGCGAAATCGTGGAATTCCTCGCCGAAGCTGGCCTTCAGCCAGGCCTGAATACCGAAGTGCTGGTTCCAGGCGATCCCCTCGAAAAACGGATAGACGAAACCGACCAGCAGGAAGGTCGCCATCAATTGCGGATGGAACTTGGCACGTTCGGCGATACCCCCGGAGATGATGGCCGGGATGGCCGCGGCAAAGGTGAGCAGGAAGAAGAACTTGGTCAGCTCGAAGCCGTTCTTCTCCATCAGCGTGTCGACGCCGGAGAAGAAATTGACACCGTAGGCGATGCTGTAGCCGATGAAAAAGTAGGCCACGGTGGACATGCCGAAATCGGTCAATATCTTGACCAGGGCATTGACCTGATTTTTCTTGCGAACGGTGCCGACTTCGAGAAAGGCGAAGCCGGCGTGCATGGCCAGCACCATGATGGCGCCAAGCAGGATGAACAAAACGTTGCTACTGGACTGGTACGTTTCCATGGGACCCCCAAACAATGGACCCCGCGAGGAAAGCAAGCACCATTCCAGTGCGCAACAATTGTTTCAAATCAGTGCGTTGCAAATTACATATTCAAGCATTGCGCACCAACTGTGTGCAATAAATACAAACGCGCATCACACCGGTGCAACGCACGCATCACTTCGGCGCAGCCTCCGGGGGCAGAAGGAGCCACATCCGCCCGCTCTGTTTCATGCGCCCGGCCTGCTCGCCGGCCTCCTTGCCAAAGCCCCAGAAGAAGTCGGCACGCACCGCCCCCTTGATCGCCCCCCCGGTATCCTGCGCCATGACCAGGCGATTCATTGTCTGCGCCGAGTTCGGCCGCGTCGTCGCCAGGAAGACCGGCGCGCCAAGCGGCACCGAACGCGGATCGACGGCAATGCTGCGTTCCGCCGTCAGCGGCACGCCGAGCGCACCGACCGGGCCATCCTTGCTGTTCGGCGTTTCGCGGAAAAAGACATAACTCGGGTTGGCATTGAGCAGTTCGTCCAGGCGCGCCGGGTTGGCCCGCGCCCAGGCCTGTATGCCCTGCATCGACGCTTCCTCCAGCCTCAACTCGCCACGCTCGACCAGGACGCGCCCGATCGACTGATAGGGATGGCCATTCTGGTCGGCATAGTTCAGCCTGACCATGCTGCCATCCGGCAGGCGAACGCGCCCGGAACCCTGCACCTGCAGGAAGAAGAGTTCCACGGCGTCATCGACATAGAGCAGTGTCTTGGCCGGCAGTTGCTCGCCCTTGGCTGAAATTTCGGCACGCGACCAGTAAGGCAGGACCTTGTTCCCCTCCAGGCGCCCCCGCACCCGCTTGTCCTTCAGTTCGGGAAAGACGGCCGACAGGTCGATGGTCAGCAGGTCGTCCGGCACACCGCGCACCGGCTGCTCGAACCCCTTGGTGCGCCCCCGGCTGCCGCGTAGCAACGGCTCGTAGTAGCCGGTGACCATGCCGCTTGTGCCGTCGCCATTCGAAATTGAATAGGGACGCAGGTTCTGCTCGAAGAAACGACGGGCATCGACACCCGGCTTGTCGGCGGCACGCGCCAGTTCGCAGACGCGCTTCCAGGCCGCTCCGTGCGCCTTGCTTACGATACCGCGGCAGGATTGCAAAAAGACCGGCCAGGCGGCGTTGATATCATCGTCATTCCAGCCCGGCAGGTCGCTCCAGTTGGCCAGGCTCAGCGTACGCGAGAATGCAGGCGGCACCGGCGTTGTCGGCGGCGGGCAAGTCGGACAGGCGGCACAGGGCGGGCAGGTCGCAGCCGGTGGCGTGGGCGGCACGGTCGAACAACCGGCCAAAATGACGGCAAACAGACTGAGGGCGGCTTGGATTTTTCGCATGGCTTTCGCTAGAGTTCGGACTTTGCCGCAAAGTATACCTGCCGCCATGCTCGAACCCAGCTCATTGGAGCGCCTGCTCGCCCGCGCCGAAACCGTCCTCGGCCGCCTCGAAGCCATCCTGCCGACCCCGCCACTTGCTCCGGACTGGGCTTCCGCCGTCGCCTTCCGCTGGCGCAAGCGCGATGGGCGCGGCTGGTTGCAGGCGGTGCGCCACCCGCACCCGATCCGCCTGTCCGACCTGACCAATATCGACGACCAGAAGGAACGGATGGTCGCCAACACCCGCCAGTTCGTCGCCGGCAAGGGGGCCAACAACGTGCTGTTGACCGGTGCCCGAGGCTCCGGCAAATCCTCGCTGGTCAAGGCCGTGCTCAACGAATATTCCGG
This sequence comes from Azonexus sp., assembly GCA_041918795.1. Classification (GTDB taxonomy): domain Bacteria; phylum Pseudomonadota; class Gammaproteobacteria; order Burkholderiales; family Rhodocyclaceae; genus Azonexus. The sequence continues at coordinate 5,415 of JAYRUZ010000066.1, forward strand.
CAAGGGCCTGCGCCTGATCGAAGTGGACAAGGAAGACCTGACTGACCTGGCCGATATCGTCGACCTGATCGAAGGCCGCCCGGAGCGCTTCATCATCTTCTGCGACGATCTCTCCTTCGAAGCCGGCGAAACCGCCTACAAGGCGCTGAAATCGGTGTTGGACGGCTCGGTCGCTGCACCGCCGGACAATGTGCTGATCTACGCCACCTCCAACCGCCGCCACCTGATGCCCGAGTATTTCTCGGAAAACCTGGAAACCCACCGCGTCGGCGACGAAATCCATCCCGGCGAAGCGACCGAGGAAAAGGTCTCGCTGTCGGAGCGCTTCGGCCTGTGGATTTCCTTCTATCCGTTCAGCCAGGACGACTACCTGGCCGTCACCCGCTACTGGCTCGCCGACTTGGGCGTCCCGGCCGACAAGATCGAAAGCTGCGAGCGCGAGGCGCTGAACTGGGCGCTGAGCCGAGGCTCGCGCTCCGGCCGCGTCGCCTGGCAATTCGCCCGCGATTTCGCCGGCCGCCACAGCAAGGCGAAAAAGACGAAATGAGCAAGATCGTCGAAGTTGCCGCCGCCGTCATGCTGCGTGCCGATGGCCGCGAATTCCTGCTCGCCCAGCGCCCGGAAGGCAAGGTTTACGCCGGCTACTGGGAATTTCCCGGCGGCAAGGTCGAGTCCGGCGAAAGCGTGCGCGACGCCCTGATCCGCGAATTGCACGAAGAACTGGGCATCACCGTGACCGCCTGCTCGCCCTGGCTGACCCGCCAATTCACCTATCCGCACGCCACCGTGCGCCTGAACGTCTGGCGCGTTACGGCGTGGACCGGCGAGATCGGCATCACCGGCCCGCTCGAGCATGCTGCGGTGCACTGGCTGGAAACGGGAAAAACCGCCGATGTCGCCCCCATCCTGCCAGCCAACGATCCGATTCTGAAAGCCTTGTCGCTGCCGACGCAGATGGCCATCACCAACGCCGAACAGGAAGGTGTCGAGCGCCAGCTCGAACGCCTGGAAGAAGCCCTCAACGCCGGCCTGCGCCTGATCCAGTTGCGCGACAAGACGCTGGCGCCGGCCCAACGCCTGTGGTTCGGCGAAGCCGTGATGCAACTGGCGCGCAGCCATGGCGCCCTCGTCGTGGTCAATGACGATGCCCAACTGGCCCGGCGCATCGGTGCTGCCGGCCTGCATCTATCGGCCACGGCCCTGAACGCCTGCGCGGAACGCCCGGACTTCACCTGGGTCGGGGCTTCCTGTCATACAGCAGAAGAAATCGCCCGGGCTGGCGAACTCGGCCTGGATTACGCCCTGCTCGGTCCGGTACTGGCGACGCCGACCCATCCGGAAAACCCCGGACTGGGCTGGAACGACTTCGCTCTGCGCTGCACTGGAAATACCCTGCCGGTCTTTGCCCTGGGCGGCATGCAGCCATCGATGCTGAACGAGGCGCAGCAGCACGGCGCCCATGGCATCGCCCTGATGCGCGGCTGGTAACTTAGGCGCCCGAACTCAGCGCTGCGGGGTATCGGGGAATTCGAGGCCGGGGGCCCCGGCTTCGTCGTCGCTCACCTGGCCGGCGATCCGGTAGCCTTCGCTGGCCCAGCAGCCGAGGTCAATCTGCTTGCAACGCTCGGAGCAAAACGGACGCCAGGGATTCTCGGGCGACCACGGCGACATTTCGCCACACTGCGGGCAGCGGACCTTGCGTACGGTAGCCATCAAAGATTGCAGAAAGTCAGTTCGAAGTTGATATCGCGTTCGCAACCGCGGGCCTTGATTTCGCCGGCCGGCGGCTTGGTAAAACGGATGTTCAGGAAATACTTGTTGGCACTGACTTCGGGCACCGCCTGTTCGTCGGCATCGACCGAAACACGGACCATCTGGGCCGCGCTACCGCTCAGGTTGAGCTGGAACTGCCCATTCACCGCCACATGTTCCTTCGGCCGGCCGCTAGAGCGCAGCAGGCGCAGCACGATCGCGGCGGCATCGATCAGCGGCAGCATCGGTGCCGTCCAACCGGACAGCACCTCACGCCGGACAACCGGCGAACGATGCAACCACCAATGGTAGGAAGGCAGATCGAATTCGCAGACACCGCCGGGAATGGCCGCCCGGCTCTTGATGCTCATCAGCCAGTCGTTGTCGCGCAGGTACTGGCCGATCTTGCCATGCATGGCAAGCAGCGCGGCCGACGACTGTTCGATTTCGTAGAGCGCGCCTGACAGGGCCTCTTCGGAAATATCCGGGTTGTTGCGGAAGGCAAGCAGGGTCTGGCGCTGGCGCTCGAGTTCCTGGATCAGGTCCATCTTGAGGTCGGCCCGACCGGCCACTTCAAGAATCTCGAACAGCGCGAGCAATGCTGCATGATGTTCGAGTGCGCCATCGAGCTGGGCGAAATAGGCCGTTTTCTCGAACAAATCCTCAAGCCGCAGCAGTGTGCGTATGCGCTCGTTGAACGGATATTCGTAAGTGATCACTCGACCTGAGCCCAGAGTAGCGAAAATTTCGTTAATTCTGAGCCATTTGCGAGCAAATCTCAACAGCCGGCTTTAACTTTTTCGGCCAAAAGTTGCATATATTTCACATTCAACGCCTTGATCTGGGCCAAAAGCGCGGCGCGGCCGTCCGCGTTGGCGATCACGTCGTCCGCCGCCGCCAGGCGTTGCGCACGGCTGGCCTGGTTGGCCATGATCGCCTGCACCTCTTCGGCGGCCAGCCCGCTACGCGCCATCACGCGCTCGACCTGCAGGCTTTCCGGGCAGTCCACAACGGCGATCCGGTCAGCGAAATCCCGGTAGGCTCCGGTTTCGACCAGCAAGGGAACCGCCAGGATCACGTAGGGCGCCGTATGTGCCCGGCAGCGTTGCGTCGCCATCTGGCGGATCAGCGGGTGCAGGATCGCTTCCAGACGCACCCGTTCCCCGGGTTCGGCAAAGACCCGCTGGCGCATGGCCGCACGGTCGAGCGCGCCGTTGGCGGCAACGATTCCGCTTCCGAAGACCGCAACGATGGCTGGCATGGCCGCGCCATCCGGCCCGGTCAGCTCGTGGGCGATGGCGTCGGTATCGACCAGGCCGGCACCTTCGGCAACAAACAAATCAGCTACCGTCGACTTGCCGCTGCCGATTCCTCCGGTCAGGCCGACGACGAAATCGCTCACGGGCAGTCGGCAGGCCGCGCCTTGGGCAAGATGCCAGCGGTCGCCGCAAGGATCGATTTACGCAGGCCGCTGCCCCGCGCTTCCAGCGTGATCGAGCCATCCTTGCCCGGACGCGGCGTCAGCTTGGCCGAACGCACCCCCTTGCCCTTCAACTCAGCCAGACGCTCCTGGGCTCCCTTTTCGCTGGAGAACACCCCGAGGGAAATGGCAAAGCGGTTCGGGCCATCCTGCACGGTGAAATAATCGGTCACCTCCAGGTTGCGCAACTCGCTGGCCTTCCTGTCGGCCTCGGCCTTGCCGGCTTGCGGCGGGATATACACCCACCAGCCGCTGAC
>JAYRUZ010000067.1:0-8838 GCA_041918795.1 Azonexus sp.
TGGTTGAAATGCGGACTGGCCATCGGCCTGGGCATCCTGTGCAAAGGACCGTTCATTCTCCTTTTCGTTTTCCCTGTCTTGGCCGCCGGGCCGTGGTGGGGCGGTGCACGGGCATCCGGCCGGGCGTGGTGGCTGGGTGGGCTGACCGCTCTGGCTATCGGTGGCGCCATGGCCTTGCTCTGGGTCGTGCCGGCGGCGCTGGCCGGGGGGGAGGAATTCAGGAATGCCATCCTGTGGCGTCAGGTGGCCGGACGAATTTCCGGTGAGATGGCACATCGGCAACCGCTCTGGTTCTACCTGGCTGTCTTGCCCCTTGTTTGTTTCCCGCTGGTGTTCGTAGCCCATGCCTGGCGCAGTTCGATTGCCGCTTTCGGCCGGCCAGCGTCGGCCGGGAGCAAGCGCTTCATGCTGTGCTGGATGGTGCCCGGCTTCGTCTTGTTGTCGCTATCCGGCGGCAAGCAGATTCACTACATCCTGCCGCTCTGGCCGGCAATTGTCCTGAGCCTGGCCGGGGCGTGGGAGCCTCCGCGGCGGGGCATGCTGGTGGTGCCATTGCTCATCGCCGGCATCGGTATCTCGCTCCTGGCCTATCCGCTGTGGAGCAAGGGTCTGTGGTTCGCATCGCTGGCGGGGCGCGACTGGCAGCTCGCCGGCTTGTTGCTGATCGCCTTGGCCGGTAGCGCAGCCTATTTTTCCCGAAGGAAACCGGAATCTCTCCCCGAGCTGCTTTCCGGCCTGTCGATGAGCGTTTTTGCGATTCTGATGCTGACCGTGGTGTGGTCGTTTGCGCCGGTCTTCGACATGGCGCCGCTGGCCCGGGAACTGCAGCGACTGGAAGACGCGGACAGGACGGTGGTGCATGTCAGCGCCTACAACGACCAGTATCATTTCTACGGACGCCTGACGCACAACCTGGAGCAGGTCGGGCGGGAAGGTTTGGCGGACTGGTTCGACCGGCATCCGGACGGGGTGGCCATCGTGTATACGAAAACCCTGGCCGACGCCGAGCGGATGACTACCCTGTTCGTCCGTCCTTACCTGTCCGGCGGCGTGGCGTTGATCGATCGCCAGGGATTTACTGCCGGATCGCGCTGACGACGGCTTGGCCGCCGATCAATGGCGGGCCGTCAGCGGCAGGCGAAGCAGGAAGCAGGCGCCACCCAGGCGCGGCGAGCGGTCGACGCGGATCGTTCCGCCATGTTGCTCGGCGATTTGTCGAACAATGGCCAGTCCCAGGCCGCTGCCGCTGCTTTCGCTGCCCGGCAGGCGGTAGAAACGCTCGAATATCCGCTCGGCATCACTCTCCGGAATCCCCGGCCCGCTGTCTTCCACGGTGAGCCAGGCCTGGCCCCCGTGCTCCCCGCAGGCCACGGTGATGGTGCCGCCTTCCGGGGTGTAGCGTATGGCGTTGTCCAGCAGGTTGCCGAGCAGTTCCTGCAGCAGCAGGCTATTGCCGCGAACGGTGACCGGGTTGAGCTCGAAGCCGAGATCGGTGCGCTTGGCGATGGCGTAAGGCAGCCAGGTTTCGGCTGCCTGCTGGACCAGCGTCTCCAGCGCAATGTCGCTTTGTGTCTGGGCTTTGGAGGGTTCGGCCCGGGCCAGGGCGAGCATCTGGTCGACCAGGTGCGACAGGCGCTGGGCGGCGGTCAGGATGCCTTTCAGGCGGGCGCGGGTGTCCGGTGCCGATTCGTTGGCCGTGGCTTCGACCTGGGCCTGCAAGGCGGCGATCGGTGTGCGCAGCTGGTGTGCCGCGTCGGAAACGAAGCTGCGCTGGCTCGACAGCGACTGCTGCAGGCGCTTGAGCAGGGCGTTGATCTCGGTGACCACCGGCTGGATTTCTTCCGGTACCTGGGCGCTGACCGGGCTGAGGTCGGCCTGGGAGCGCTCCGCCAGCTCACGGCGCAGGCCGGTGAGGGGGCCGAGGCCGGAACGGACACCGAACCAGACGATGCTGATGCTGACCACCATCAGCAGCAGTTCCGGAATCAGGATGCCGAACAGGATTTCGCGCACCAGGGCGTTGCGCTTGACCATGGTTTCCGCCGCCAGGATCGTCAGTTGCTGATCGGCCAGATTGCGGCGCATGGCTGCGATGCGAACCGGTTGCCCGTCGAAGGTGCCGTCGTAGTACGCACGGCCCTCGCTACCAAGGGTGCGCCAGTTTTCGATTTCCGGTAGCGGCAGGCCGGATTCGCCATCGAGGGTCGTTTCGTCTTCGCCGCGTACCGCGTAATAGACGTGATCGTACTTGTCGGTCAGGAGCACGGTCCGGGCCTGCGGTGTCAGCGGCAGGCGGGGCTTGCCGTCGACGACCTGCAGCTGTTCGGCGACGGCCAGTGCCGTATCGTACAGCGCCCGGTCGTAAGCCTTGGTCGAACTGCGCAGGGCAACCCAGTAAGCCGTTGCCGCGCTGGCGATCAGGACGAGAAACATCGCCGGCAGCAGCCGGTCGAGCAGCATGGTACGCAGGCTGGGCTGACGCTCAGCTATCGACATCCGGCTTTTCCAGGTAGTAACCCAGGCCGCGCACGGTACGGATGTTGATGCCGGCCGGCTCCAGTTTGCTGCGCAGGCGCGAGATGAATTTCTCGATGGCGTTGGGCGTGATTTCCTCCTCCCAACTGTACAGCGCCTGCATGATCTGATCCTTGTCGATGATGCGGTTGACGCGGGTGGCCAGGAACTCCAGCGCAGCCCATTCGCGGGCGGTCAGTTCGAGCGCTTCGCCATCGAGCCAGGCGCGTTTGCCGACCGTGTCCAGGCGCAGGCGGCCAAGGCGCAACTCCGGTTCGGCAACGCCCTGCATGCGCCGGATCAGGGCGCGGACGCGGGCTTCCAGTTCGGGGACGGCCACCGGTTTGACCACGTAGTCGTCGGCGCCGATGTCGAGGACGCGGACGCGCTCCTCCAGGGCCAGGCGAGCGGACAGGACCAGTACCGGCAGGCGCTGCTGGCGTTCGCGCAGGCGGCGCAGAATCTCGCTGCCGTCGAGGCCGGGCAGGCCGAGGTCGAGGATCAGCAGATCGAAGTTCTGGGTGGCCAGCCAGCGGTCCGCCTCGCTACCGTCGGCGGTGGTGTCCACGACGTAGCCGGAGTGGCGCAGGGCGCGGCTCAGGCCGTCGGCCAGCAGGGAATCGTCTTCGACAAGGAGGATGCGCATGATTGGTCAGAGATCGGTCAGGCCAGCCCAATACGATAACACTCCCGAGGAAATGGAACACCCATGTCGCGCCTGATTTTCTGTTTGCTGTTGCTGCCGGCCTTGGCTTTTGCCCAGGGGGCCGGCTCGCTCTCCCTGAAAGAGGCGGAAAGCCTGTGGCGGGAGCATAGTCGCGAGCTGGCCCTGGCGCGTGCCGCGCTCAGCGGTGCCGAAGCCGATGTCACGACGGCCGGGCAGGCACCCAATCCGGCCCTGTCGCTCGACGTCTCGTCGATCAGCCCGTGGTCGGGCTACGGCGCCGGTGGCTGGAAGGACAAGAAGATCGACAACGTACTGCGCGTCGAACAGTTGATTGAACGCGGCGGCAAGCGCGATCTGCGGGTCAAGGGCGCCGAGGCTCGCCGGCAGGCGGCGCGTTTCGAGGTCAGCGATACCGGTCGCCAGCAACTGGCCATGCTGCGCCGTGCCTACTTCGACCTCCTGCTGGCCCAGGAAAAACTTAAGCTGGCCGCGGAAACGGCCGATCTTCACGCGCGCAGCCTGGAGATCGCCGAGAAGCGTCTGAAGGTCGGCGACATCGCGCCGGTCGACGTATCGCGCATGGCGGTCGACAAGGCCAGGGCTGACAACGATTTGCGCCTGGCGCGCAGCGATCTCGAGCAGGCCAGGCAGGCATTGGCTTACCTGATCGGGCGCGAAAACGAAGCACAGGCCCTGCTGGCCGCCGAAAGCTGGCCGAACCCGAGCCAGGACCCGTTGGTGGAGAAGCTGGCCCTCGACCAGCGGCCGGATCTGGAAGCGGCACGGCTGCGCATGAACGCTGCCGAGGCCGACCGCGATCTGGCGCGCGCCCTGCGTACCCGCGACGTAACCATTGGCGCGCAATACGAACACACCAACCTGAGCACGCCGGTCAATAGTTACGGTGTCGGCATCAGCGTGCCGATCTTCCTGTGGCATGGCCATGAGGGTGAGATTCGCCGGGCCGAGGCCGATTTCGATGTTTCCCGTCTGCAATATGAGCAGCAACGGGCGCTGGCTACCGGCCAGGTCGGGCAGGCGCGCAGTGCCCTGCTTGCCGCCCGGGACCGGTTGTTGCGTTTGCAGAGTGGCTTGCTGGCCGATGCCGAGCGCGTCGCCAAGGCGGCCGAGCTGGCTTATGGCAAGGGTGCGATGGGGCTGATGGATCTGCTCGATGCGCGCCGCACCTTGCGCCAGGTTCAAATCGAAGCGGTGACGGCACGCGCCGATTACGCCAAGGCACTGTCCGACTGGCAGTTGCAGGCCGAATACGAGAGAGAAAAATGAGAGACAAGTTGCTGTTGTGTGCGGTCGCCATCGTGCTGGCCGCCTGTTCGGCCAAGGAGGAGGCACCGAAGCAGGCGCTGGTGGTGGCCGATGGCGAGTTCGTGCACATCACCGAGCCCGAAAAAGCCGATTTCCTCAAGCTTGCTGCGGTGCACCCCGACCAGGGCGGCATTTTGCGTTTGCCGGGGCGCCTGATCTGGAACGAGGAAAAGACCGTACGTGTCTTTCCGCAGGTTGGCGGCCGGGTGCAGAAGATCACTGTCGATGTCGGGCAGACGGTCAAGGCCGGCCAGGCGCTGGCCGTGCTCGGCTCGGCCGACTATGGACAGGCCCAGGCCGATGCGCGCAAGGCCCAGGCCGATCTGCATGTCGCCGAGCAGGCGCTGGCCCGTAGCCGCGAGTTGCGCGAGGCCGGCATCGTCGCCGACAAGGATTTCCAGGGCGCCGAAGCCGATGCCCAGCGTGCCCGGGCCGAAGCGGCCCGCGCCAGCCGCCGGCTGGCCGGTCTGGGCGGCGACGGCGACGGCAGCTACGCCCTGACCAGCCCGCTGGCCGGCAGCGTCGTCGAGCGCAACATCAATCCGGGCCTGGAATTCCGTCCCGAGCAGGATGGGGCACCGCTTTTCGTCGTGACCGACCCGGCCAGCCTGTGGCTGCAGCTCGATGCCGGCGAATCCGACCTGGCCAGCCTGAAGCGTGGCCTGGAGGTCGATATCGAGGTCAAGCAGTATCCCGGCGAGCGCTTCAAGGGCGTCATCCGCCATGTCGCCGATTTTGTCGATCCGCAGAGCCGGACGATCAAGGTGCGCTGCGAGGTGCCGAACAAGGAACGCCGCCTGAAGGCCGAGATGTTCGCCCAGGCGTTGGTCGAGTTGCCGGCCAGTGGCCTGTTGCGGGTACCGGCCGCCGCCGTGATGCTGCAGGGCGATCAGCGCTACGTGCTGGTCGAGGCCGAGGCCGGGCGTTATCGCCGCCAGCGCATCGAGACCGGGAGCGAGCGCGATGGCGAGATCGAGGTGCGGGCCGGCCTGAAGGATGGCGACAAGGTCGTGGTCGAAGGCAACCTGAATCTGGCCAAGTATTTCCGGCCGACCGCGGGCGAAGCCAAATGATCAAGCGCATCGTCAGTTTCGCGCTCAACCAGCCGCTCTACATCGTGCTCGGTCTGGCACTGTTCATCGGCGTCGGCCTGTCGGCCTTCCGTACCCTGCCGATCGAGGCGTTTCCCGATGTTACCGATACGCAGGTGACGATCATTTCGCTCTATCCGGGCCGTGCACCGGAGGAGGTCGAGAAGCAGGTCACGGTGCCGCTGGAAATCGCCCTGGCCGGGGTGCCGAACTCGATCCGCATGTTCTCGCACACGCAGTTCGGCCTGTCCTTCATCGTCATCACCTTCGACGAGAAACCCAGCCTGTTCATGGCGCGTCAGTTGGTCGAGGAGCGCCTGCGCGGCCTCGATCTGCCGGAAGGCGTCGAGCCCGAACTGGCCCCGCCGGCGACGGCGACCGGCGAAATCTTCCGCTACCGCCTGGAGGCACCGGGCCTGAAACCGGCCGAACTGCGCGCCGTGCAGGACTGGAATGTCATGCGCCAGTTGAAGCAGGTGCCGGGCATTGCCGACGTCGTCTCGCTCGGCGGGCCGATCCGCCAGTACGAGGTGCGACCCAATCTGGCCAGGTTGCGTGACTACAAGATCACGCTCGGCCAGCTGTTCGGCGCCCTGCAACGGGCCAACGCCAATGCCGGCGGCGGCTCGGTGGCGCAGGGACGGCAACAGTACCTGATCCGCTCCATCGGCCGTTTGCGCTCATCGGCCGAAATCGGCCAGATCGTCGTCGCCGAGAACAAGGGGGCGCCGCTGCTGGTACGCGATGTCGCCGAAGTGGTCGAGTCGCGTGTGCCGGCCCAGGGGATCGTTGGCTACAGCGACGCGCAGGGCGACGAGGACGAGGTGGTTTCCGGCATTGCCTTGCTGCGCAAGGACGAGAACCCGTCGATGGTGCTCGAGGCGCTGAAGGCCAAGGTCGATGCGCTCAATGCCGGCGGTTTGCCGGAAGGCGTCAGGATCATCCCGTATTACGACCGTTCCTGGCTGATCGGCAAAACACTGAAGACGGTGTTCACCAACCTGCTCGAAGGCGCGGCACTGGTCACGCTGGTGCTCTATCTCTTCCTGGCCGACCTGCGGGCGGCGGCCATCGTTGCCTCGATCATTCCGCTGGCCCTGCTCGGCACCTTCATCGGTTTGACCCTGGCCGGCATTCCGGCCAACCTGCTGTCGCTGGGGGCGATGGACTTCGGCATCATCGTCGACGGGGCGGTGATCGTCATCGAGAACATCTTCCGAAGACTGGGCGAAGCGCACAAGGATGACGACCATAGACCACGCGAGCGGACCATCCGCGAAGCGGTGATCGAGGTCGGCCGGCCGACTGTCTTCTCGATGATCATCATCATCGTCGCCCACCTGCCGATCTTCACGATGCAGCGGCACGAGGGCAAGATTTTCGCGCCGATGGCCTACTCGGTCGTGGCAGCGTTGATCACCTCGCTGGTCCTGTCGCTGACGCTGGTTCCCTTCCTGTCCAAGATTGCCTTCCGCAAGCACGTGCCGCACGAGGAAACCAAGCTGATGCACTGGCTGATGAATGTCTACGACCCGTTGCTCAAGTGGGTGCTGGCCAACAGCCGGAAGGTGCTGCTGGCCGCGCTGGCGGCGCTGGCGGTTACCGTCGCCGTGGCGCCGCAGTTGGGGACGGAATTCCTGCCCGAGCTGAACGAGGGATCGATCTGGGTCAACATCACCTTGCCGACCTCCGTTTCGGTCGATGAGGCGCGCAGCGAACTGCGCAAGTTGCGGCGCACGCTGGCCGACTTTCCCGAGGTCCTGGCGGTGGTTTCCAAGGCCGGCCGGCCGGAGGATGGAACCGATCCCAAGAATATCAACATGACCGAGATGCTGCTCGACCTGAAGCCGGAGTCGCAGTGGCGCAAGGGCATGACCAAGGAGCAGCTGGTCCGCGACATGGAGGACAAGCTGAACGACATGCCGGGCATCGAACCGACCTTCAGCCAGCCGGTGCGCGACCAGATTCTCGAATCCATTTCGCAGATCGACGGCCAGATCGTCATCAAGCTATTCGGCGACGACCTGAGCACGTTGCGCAGCAGTGGGCGCGAGGTGCTCGACCGCATCGGCAAGGTGCCGGGTGTGGTGCGCGCCTTCATCGACCGTGACGGCGAGTTGCCGCAATATCGACTGGAAATCGACCGGGCCGCGGCGGCCCGCTACGGCTTGAACGTGGCGGACATCCAGGATGTGATCGAGACCGCGCTGGCCGGCAAGGCGGCGACCGAACTGTGGGATGGCGAGCGCCATTTCAGTGTGGTCGTGCGCCTGGATGAGTCAGCACGTCAGCTGGATCGCCTGAAAGACGTGCTGATCCCGACGCCGGGCGGAGCCCAGGTGCCGCTGGCCAACCTGGTCGATTTCAAGCTGGGCAGCGGGGCGATGAATATTGCCCGTGAATCCGGGCGGCGGGTCATCGCCATTGGCGTCTTCATCCGCGACCGCGACATGGGCAGCGTGGTGGCCGACATGCAGAAGGCGACGCAGGACATGAAGCTGCCGCAAGGCTACTCGATCAACTGGTCGGGCGAATTCGAGAACCAGGAACGCGCCATGCAACGCCTGATGCTGGTGGTGCCGCTGTCCATCCTGATGATCTTCGTGCTCCTGTTCGATGCCTTCAAGTCGTTCCGGGATGCGCTGATCATCATCAGCAACATCCCGTTCGCCCTGATCGGCGGCATATTCGCCTTGCTGCTGACCGGCATTCCGCTGTCGGTGTCGGCGGCCATCGGCTTCATCGCGCTGTTCGGGCAGGCGGTGCTGAACGGCGTGGTGATGGTCAGCTACATCAACCAGTTGCGACGCGAGGGCAGGGACATCTACCAGGCGGTCTATCAGGGCGCCCTGTCGCGCCTGCGCACGGTGCTGATGACGGCCTGGCTGGCCATGCTCGGCCTGTTGCCGATGGCGCTGTCGCACGGCATCGGTTCGGAAACGCAACGGCCGCTGGCGCTGGTCGTGATCGGCGGCCTGATTTCGGCCACCATACTGACGCTGTATGTGCTGCCGGCGCTCTATTACTTCGTGGCGACACATCCACGCCTGGCCAAGGCCTTGCATTGAAACGATGCGGAGCTGGCGGCACTGCCTGATCCTGTGCCTCCTCGCCCTGGCGTCGCACCTCGGTGCGGCCGAGGCGAGGGCGGCATGGGTGAACGAAGCCGATGCGGAGGTCGACTACCGTAACGGCGTCTATGGCGCCAGCCTGAGCTTTCGCGTGCCGGTCCGGCTGGCC
>JAYRUZ010000068.1:0-8750 GCA_041918795.1 Azonexus sp.
AGCTTCATTTGCCCTCGATCGGCTCGATGCTCAGTACCGAGCGGTCGCCGTCGGCCTGCAGGTATTCGATGTTGCGGACCTGGTTCTTCGTGCCGCTGACCGTGATGCGTTGGACGAGCGCGGCGATTTTCTGGTCGCTGGGCAACAATGTGAGTACCCACTTATCGCTGGAGCCGGCCAAATGAAGGGCGTAATTCTTTTCCAGCGCGGTGCGATTGCCGGCCAGCGTGCCGCGGATGCTGTCGACGAAAGCCAGCGCTTCCGGCTGGTTGGCCAGGTTGATCGACAGCTTCTGCTTGTCGCGTTCGATCGACAGGATGTCCTTGTCCAGCGTCAGCGTCTCGACCTTGGGGGTCTGCGTACGCTTTTCCAGGCGGTCGGGCGGCGTGTAGGTCATCTCGCCGGTGGCGACCAGCGGCTTGTCGAGTACGGCCAGGTAGCGTTTCTCGACGAACCTGGCACGGCCGCCCTTGTGCTTGGCCAGGTCGGTCATCAGCTGGCCGACGTCGAAGGCGGCGCTGGCCGAGGCGGCAAAGGTGGCGAGCAGGAGGCCGGTCAGCAATAGACGCTTCATTTTTTCTGCCAGAAATCGAAGAAGTTGAACCAATTGTAGGGAGCGACGCGGCAATAATGCGTCAGCCGGTCGGCGTAGTGCTGGATGGCCTGGTGCACGGCGGCGTCGCGTTCCTCGCGCGGGGTATCGGTGAAGTCGGCGATCGGCTCGAAGTGGATGCGGTAGCGGTTGCCGCCCAGGTAGAGGCCGGTCATGAAGAAGACCGGGCGACGCAACATGGCGGCCATGCGCCAGGGGCCGACCGGGAACGGCGCCATTTTTCCCAGAAATTCGCAGTGCACCGCAGCATCGTCGCCCAGGCTACGGTCGGCGAGCAGGCCGACGAGGTAGCCCTCCTCCAGCTTGTCGCGCACGTTGAGCATCGACTCCATGCGGCCGAGCGGGATGATGTCCTGCGCCGCATCCGGGTTGATCGCCTGCAGCGTGGCGTTGATCTTGCGGGCGTTTTCCTCGTACATGACCATGGCGACCTTCTGCCCGGCCTGGCTGCGGCCGAGCGCCCGCAGCACCTCGAAGCTGCCCAGGTGGGCGCCGAACAGCAAGGCACCGGGCCGGCTCTCCCGCTCGGCCAGTACCTGTTCGACGCCGACCACCTCGATGTCGAACAGGTCGAAGCGGTCGTTGAGCAGGTAGATGCGGTCGTGAATGGTGCTGGCGAAGGACAGCACGTGGCGAAAGCCGTCGGCCCATTCAGCCCAGCGGTCGAGTGCCAGGTGCAGGTAGTCGCGGCTGGCGCGCCGCGCCTGGGCGGCGAACAGCACGTAGTAGGCGGCGATGCCGTAGAGCACGAGGCGGCCGACGGCACGGCCGAAGGTCAGCGAGATCCACACCATCAGGCGCAGGATGGCGAGATTGCTCTTCTCCTGTCGCGTCGCCCAGTGGGCGTCGGCAGCCTTGGTCCGGTTCATGGCGTGGGCGGCGTCAGACTGCCGGAGGCGACGCTGCGGCCGTCGCCGGCGCGCGCGGTGAAGGCGATGGCGCCGCTGGCCTTTTGTTCCAAGGCGAAACTTAGCGTTTCACCGGGGCCGACCGGGCTGAGGAACTTGGCGTTGCCAACCTGCCAGTGGGCCACCGCCTGGCCGAGCAGCTGTTCGGCGCACAGGATGGCGCGGTCGAGCAGGACGACGCCGGGCACGATGGGGTTGCCGGGAAAATGTCCGGCGAAGGCCGGGTGATCGAGTGGGACAGTCCAGGAAAACACCGTTTCAGCCATGCTTTACCTTGGCGGCGTAGAGTTCCTGCAGATTATTGCGCGGCAGCTTGCCCGTCGTGTTGCGCGGCAACTGGTCGACGAAAACCAGCGGCCGCGGCAGGAAGATGGGATCGATCCGCTCGCGCAGCGCGGCCAGCAACTGCCGGCTGGTCAGCGACGGGGCGACGACGAAGGCGGTCAGGCGGGTGATGCCGTCCGCGCTTTCATCGTCGGGCAGGAAAAAGGCGCCATCGACGACACCGGGAATCTCGCCGAGCTGGTGGTTCAGGTAGGCCAGCGAGGTCCGCTTGCCGGCAATGTTGACCAGGTCGGCGTGGCGGCCGAGCAGCAGGAAGTGGCTGTCGTCCTCGATCTCGACGAGATCGGACAGTGGTACGCGGCCTTCGACATGGTCGCCCACGGCAAACGTTTGCTCGCCTTCCTGCTCCAGCCGGGTGCCGGGCAGCAGCGTCCACACGGCGCCGGCGGTGGTGCGCCGGCTGGCCAGTTGGCCGGTTTCGGTCGAGCCGTAGATTTCCATCATCGGCGCCGCGCTGCGTTCCTCGGCCTGCGCGGCCAGCGTTGTTGACAGCGGTGCGGTGGCCGACAGCAGCATGTCCACCGGCGGCAGTTCCAGGCCGGAAGCGAGCAGCGCCGACAGGTGGAAAGGCGTGGTGACGAGCAGGCGCGGCTCGGGCACGGCGGCCAGCGCGGCGACGATGTCCTGCGGGTAGAAGGGCTTGCCCGACCAGAAGGGGCTGCCGCTTTGCAGCGCCATCAGGAAGGTCGATTCGAACCCGTAGCTGTGCTGCACGGGCACGGTGCCGACAATGTGGTGCGGGCGCCGGTCCAGCCGGAAGCGCAGCGCTTCGGCCCGGCCGTTGCGCACCAGCTTGCCCCAGGTCTTGCGCTGGGCTTGCGGCAGGCCGGTCGAGCCCGAGGTGAACAGAATGGCGGCGACGGTGTCGTCGGCGATGGCCGGGATTTTTTCGATTTTTTCGCGGTGCACCGCAGCAGTGTCGGGAAAGGCGAAGCCGGGCAGGCCGTGGCTGTCGAAATGGCCGTCATGCAGGCAGACGATGTCGGGAAACTCGGTTTGCAGGCGGTGCAGCGTTTCGGCCGATTGCGAGGCAGGTTGCAGGCTGATCCGGCCGCTGGTCAGGCCGGCGGCAAAAGCGACGGCGAAGCGGTAGCGGTCCTGGCAAACGTTGAGCAGGTGCCGGCCCGGCGGCAATTGGGCGGCGAGCGCGCCGGCCTCGGCCAGGAAGTCGCGCACCCGGCGCGGACCGTCGGCTCGCCAGGCGAATACGGCGTCGAGATCGGGCGTGGAGAGCAGCGGCGACTGGCTCATGGGGTATGCACCGAGGAGTTCTGCCGGGTGGTGTGGCGATAGGCGCGGATGACCTGCATGACGCTCGGCCGTTCTTCCGGCGGCAGCACGCGTTTGCGCCACAGGTGTTCGCCGGCGAACATGGTGGCGAGCAAGGGCAGCGGCAGCAGGTTGGCGAAGACCGACCAGGCGGCGAGCGGAGCCAGCAGATAGAGCAGCAGCGAGGTGCCGGCCACGGCAAAGAAGAACAAGGTCCAGGCGGCGGTGATCTGGCGCGTGTAGCGCTGCTTGCGCTCGGACAGCGGGCGCTGCATGGCGTGCCGGGCAATGCGCGTGATCAGTGCTTCGCCGTCGCCGAGCAGGCTGCGGCCGAAGAAGACGCCGAGCGCCAGGTTGGAGCCGACGTGCTGGATCAGGTAGAGCAAGGCGATGTTCTGGCGCAGGGCCGGCCACAGCCAGGCGAGCAGCGCGCCAACGGCGAGCGCGCCGAGCAGGCGGGTGAGCGGGGTCAGCAGATGCCAGACCAGCCAGCCGAGGATGAAGACGATGGGGGTGACCCCGAGTGCCGCGTTCAGATCGGGGCTACCGGCCCCGGCACTGCCGAAATGCGCGGCGACCGCCCAGGCGATGAGCAGCGCGACCAGCGCCAGGCCGCGCAAAGCCTGTGCTGCGCTGGCGCCCGTGGTCATTTCGTCCGCTGGCTGGCGATGTGCGTGGTCAGCGCGCGCAGCGAGGCGAAGATGCGCACGTTGTCCTCGTTGTCGGACTTGAGCTGGAAGCCGTAGCGCTTGGAGATGACCAGCGCGATTTCCAGCACGTCGATCGAGTCGAGGCCGAGGCCGTCGCCGAACAGCGGGAGGTCGGCTTCGATTTCGCCCGGGGCCATGTCGAGGTTGAGCGCCGAAATGATCAGTTCGGCGACCTCCGGCAACAGGGTTTCGACGGTTTCCGGGGAGATGGCTGCGGACATGATGGTGTTTCCGTAATGCTCAGGAGGCGACGGCGCGGAACGCGAGGACCGCGTTGCTGCCGCCGAAGGCGAAGGAGTTGGAGAGCGCGGCGCGCAGCGGCTGGCCGCGGCGTCCGCTCAGGACGTGATCGACGCCGGTACAGGCGGGGTCGAAATTGCCGGCCAGGTTGGCGGTCGGCGGAATGGCCTGTTCGCGCAGGGCGAGCACGGTGGCGATGGCTTCGATGGCACCGGCGGCACCGAGCAGGTGACCGTGCATCGACTTGGTGGCGGAAACCGGCAGGCGTTCGGCGCGTTCGCCGAAAACCTGCTTCAGGGCCGCGACTTCGACCGGGTCGCCCTCGGCCGTGGCCGTGCCGTGGGCATTGACGTAGTCGATGTCGTCCGCCGTCAGGCCGGCGTCGGCCAGTGTGGCGTGCAGGGCGCGCACCTGGCCGGCCGCTTCCGGCTTGACCAGGTGGCTGTGGTCGCAACTGGTGCCGTAGCCGACGATCTCGCCGTGGATACGGGTGCCGCGGGCGACGGCGTGGTCCCAGTCTTCGAGCACCAGCGCTGCCCCGCCCTCGCCCAGCACCAGGCCGCGCCGGTCGGCGGCGAAGGGGCGGCAGGCGAACGGCGAGCTGTCGGCATCGCCGGGGGCCATGACGCGCAGGGCTTCCCAGGCACGGGCGACGCCGTAGGCCTGCGGCACGTCGGAGCCGCCGGTCATCATCACGGTCGCTTCGCCGGAACGGACGCGGCGGAAGGCTTCGCCGATGGCGACGGCGGACGAGGCGCAGGCCACGGTGTGGCTCATGCTGACGCCGCCCAGGCCAAGCTGGATGGAAATGTGGGCGTTGGCCGCGTTGTTCATGCCGAGCACGACGGCGAGCGGCGAGACGCGTTCCTTGCCCTTCTGCCACAGTTCCCGGTAGCCCTTTTCATAGGCCAGCGTGCCGCCCAGCGCCGTGCCCCACGAGCATCCCCAGCTGTCGCGCGATTCGCCGTCGGCCTGGCGCGGCAGGCCGCTGTCGTCCCAGGCGGCGAAGGCCGCGGCCATGCCGAGTTGGGCGAAACGGTCCATCATCGAGGCGAGCGGCTTGCCGAGAACGGTGTCGGGATCGAAGTCCGGGCAGCTGACGAAAGGCATCGACAGCGGGCGCGGCTGGTCGTCGGTCAGCAGGTAGCGGATGGCCGACTCACCGGCGCACAGGCGGGCGAAGAAGTCGGCGAGGTCGCCGCCGTAAGGAGAAACCAGCCCGAGGCCGGTGATCGCAACCCGACGCTGGCTCATGGCTCAGCTCTTCTGGGACTGAATGAGCCCGTCCATCAGCGTGGCCATCTGGCCGACGGTCTTCGGTGTGGCCAGATCGTTGGAAAGCTTGACGCCGAAGCGGTCCTCGAACTCGAACATCAGTTCGAGCAGCATCAGCGAGTCGACGCCGAGATCGCCCAGGGGGGCTTCCGGAACGACTTTTTCCGGGGCGACGCCGAGGCGGTCCCTGAGAAAATCGCGAATCAGGCCAATGGAATCCATAGAGGCGGGATTTTATCCGAAAGGCCCTGTTTACCAAAGATTTTCATATTGCTGGCAGGGTTCGCAAATAATTCGCGGGCGTTTGGTACCATGCGAGCCTGACCTGCTCGCCGCCATTCGCATGGAATTGTTCCTCGACCCGCCCTGGTATCGCCAGCTCGCCGCCCGCGTCGGCGTTCTGGCGCCGTTGAAGGCGGTCGGCACCATGGCCTTCATGGCCCTCTTCTTCTGGGGCTATTTCGCGGTGCTGCGCAATCCGCTGGCGACGCCCTATGTCATGCCACTGACTGCCCTCGACGAGTGGATCGCCTTCACGCCGCGGGCTTATCCAATCTATGTCTCGCTGTGGGTCTATGTTTCGTTACCGCCGGCGCTGATCAACAACCTTCGTCCGTTGCTATTGTTCGGCCTGTGGATTGCCGCCCTGTGCCTGTTTTGCCTGGGCATCTTCTGGTTTCTGCCGACCGCTGTGCCGACAACCTTGATCGACTGGTCGCTCTATCCGGAAATGGCTGCCATCAAGGGGCTGGATGCGGCGGGTAATGCCTGCCCGTCACTGCATGTGGCGTCGGCGGTGTTTTCCGCCGTCTGGCTGGAACGGGTTTTCCGTCGGGTCGGCTCGCCGCTGGCGCTGCGCGGCTTCAGCCTGGTGCACTGCCTGGCCATCCTGTGGTCGACAGTGGCGACGCGCCAGCATGTCGTGCTCGACGTGGTGGCCGGTGTGGTGGTCGGGCTGCTCTTCGCCTGGCTGTCGCTGCGCCAGATCGAGGCCGCGACCGGCAAGAACGCAATCTAGCCGGCGATCCTGCCCAGCGTGGCGACGAAGTCGCGTGCTTCCTTAAAGCCGACGACGCGTACGCCCTTTACTTCCTTGCCCTGTGCATCGAAAAAGATGATGCCCGGCGGGCCGAACAGGCCGAAGCGGGCGAGCAGCGCCCTGTCGTCGTCGCTGTTGGCGGTGACGTCGGCCTTGAGCAGCGTGAAGCCGGCCAGTTTTTCGCGTACCGCCGGGTCGGCGAAGGTGAATTTCTCCATTTCCTTGCACGACACGCACCAATCCGCGTAGAAATCCAGCATCACCGGCTTGCCGGCGGCTTGTACGCGGGCTTCCAGTTCAGCCACCGAGCGGATCGGCTCGAACGGCAGCTTGGCCGATTCGGCGGCGACCGCCGTGCCGCGCAGGCCGGCCAGCGGTTGCAGCGGGTCGCGGCTGCCGGCCAGGGCACCGATTAGCAGCGCGGCACCGGCGAGCAGCATGATGATGCCGACGCCCTTCCAGAATCGTCCCCAGCCCTTGGCGTGCGGCGGCAGCGGATCAAGGGCGTGCAGGTAGATGGCCGGCACGATGAGCAGCGCGGCCCAGGCCAGCATCGGCACGACCGGCGGCAGCACCGGCGAGACCAGCCAGACGGCGGTGGCCAGCAGCAGCACGCCGAAAGCCTTCTTGACGTTTTCCATCCACGGCCCGGTCTTCGGCAGCAGCGAGCCGCCGGCCGTGCCGACGGCGATCAGCGGCGCGCCCATGCCCAGTGCCATGACGAACAATGCGGTGCCACCCAACACGGCATCACCGGTCTGGCCGATATAGAGCAGCGCACCGGCCAGCGGCGCAGCGACGCAGGGGCCGACGATCAGCGCCGACAGCACGCCCATCAGGAAGACGCCGATGCCGCGCCCGCCCTGCAGGTGACCGGATTCTTCCGACAGCTTGCTCTGCAGCGCGCTCGGCAACTGCAGCTCGTAGAAGCCGAACATGGAGAAGGACAAGACGACGAAGATCAGCGCGAAGCTGCCCAGCACCCACGGATTTTGCAGAGCGCTGGAAATCAGTGTGCCGGTCAGTCCGGCGGCGACGCCAGCGGCGGCGTAGGTCAGCGCCATGCCGAGCACGTAGGCCATCGACAGCGCGAAGCCGCGGGCGTGCGAATTCTTGTGTCCCTGGCCGGCAATGATGCCGGACAGGATGGGAATCATCGGGAAGACGCAGGGTGTCAGCGAAAGACCGAGGCCGGCGACGAAGAAGAAAGCCAGGTTGGCCCAGAAGCCGGCATGCTTGAGCGTGCTGGCGATTTTTCCGCTTTCGTCGCCGTCCACCGCAGCAGCGGCGCTGACCGAAGGTGTCGTCGCCGGGTCGGGCAAGCTGACGCTGAGCGGCTGGGTTTGCGGCGGGTAGCAGACGCCGGCGTCGGCGCAGCCCTGCGCGGTAACCTTCAGTTGCAGCGGCAGTACGCCGGAAGCGTTGCGTTCGACCGGCACGCGGACGGCGACCTGCTGGTAATAGACCTCGACCTTGCCGAAATTGTCGTCGTCCTTCTCCTTGCCCTTCGGGAAAGTGGGCGTGCCGAGCGTGGCGCTGTCGCCGTCGACGGTGAAGCGGAACTTGTCGCGGTAGAGGTAATAGCCCTTGGCGATCTCGTAGCTGACTTCGAGCGTCTGGCCGTCGAGGGCGCGCACCGAGGGCTTGAAAGCGACCGCCGGGTCGAGGAATTCCTCGGCATGGGCGAGCGAAACGAGCAGGGAGAAGAGCAGGAAAAAGAGGCGCATGGTCATTGGAGCGTTTCGGCGGCCACCCAGTTCAGGTAGGCCGGCAGGCCGTGGGCGATGGGCAGGGCGATGATCTCGGGGATGTCGTAGGGGTGGCGTTCGGCGATCAGTGCTTGCAGCGCCGGGTAGCTTGCTGCGGTGCACTTGATCAAAAGCGGAATTTCCGAGGCCGATTCGACGGCCCCTTGCCAGCGATAGACCGACTGCACGCGCGGCAGGATATTCACGCAGGCGGCGAGTTGGGCTTCGACGACGGCCAGCGCGATGGCGTTGGCGACATCTTCGTCCGGGCAGTTGGTGATGACGAGCAGGGTTTCCATTAGCGGATTCTACTTTAGGAGCCGGCGCCGGGTCAGGCGCAGGGCGATGGCGAAGGCTACGGCGGCGGTGGCGAGCAGCGCCATGATGTGGATCAGGGCGTCGGCCGGCACCTCGCCGGCGAGCAGCGGGCGGACCAGCGCCACGCCCTGGGCCAGCGGCAGCCATTGCCCGATCGTCGCCAGCCAGCCGGGCAGCTGCTCGGTCGGGAAGAAGACGCCGGAAATCAGCGTCATCGGCGTGATGAACAGCGTGAAGTAGTACATGAAGAAATCGTAGCTCGGCGCCAGGGCATTCCAGATCAGG
>JAYRUZ010000069.1:0-8671 GCA_041918795.1 Azonexus sp.
GCGACGCCGGCGCTATGGGCCTGCTGGTCGGCCCAGTAGCTGGAGCGCACCATCGGCGCACAGGCAGCGCCGGAGAAGCCCATCTTCCTGGCTTCTTCCTCGTACATCTTGAAGACGTCGGGATGCACATAGCGCGTCACCGGCAGATGATGGCCGGACGGCGCCAGGTACTGGCCGATGGTCAGCATATCGACGTCGTGGGCACGCAGGTCGCGCATCACTTCGAGGATTTCCTCGTCGGTTTCACCGAGGCCGACCATCAGGCCGGACTTGGTGTTGACCTGCGGATAGCGTGCCTTGAACTGCTTGAGGAATTCCAGCGAGTGCTTGTAGTCGGCGCCGGGGCGGGCCTGCTTGTACAGGCGGGGCACCGTTTCCATATTGTGGTTGAGCACGTCGGGCAGGCTTTGGCCGAGCACATCGAGGGCGACCTCCATGCGGCCACGGAAGTCGGGGACCAGCGTTTCGATGGTGGTGGTCGGCGAGGCTTCGCGCACATGGCGAATGACGTCGACGAAATGCTGGGCGCCGCCGTCGCGCAGGTCGTCGCGGTCCACGCTGGTGATCACGACATAGCGCAGCTTCAGCGCGGCGACGGATTCGGCCAGCTCGCGCGGCTCGTCCGGGTTGGGCGGTAGCGGCTGGCCGTGGCCGACGTCGCAGAACGGGCAGCGGCGGGTGCAGATGTCGCCGAGGATCATGAAGGTGGCGGTGCCGCGGCCGAAGCATTCGCCGATGTTCGGGCAGGTCGCTTCCTCGCAGACGGTGTGCAGCTTGCGCTCGCGCAGCATCGACTTGATCTCGCCGAAGCGACCGGCGCTGTTGCCAGCCTTGACGCGAATCCACTCCGGTTTGCGTAGCGGTTCGTCGACCGGCACGATCTTGATCGGGATACGCGCCGTCTTCAGTTCGCCCTTCTGTTTGACGCCTTTTTGCTTGGTGCCTTCAGCCTTGGTTTCAGCCATGTTGTTTGTCCAGTTGCCGTAGCAGGTGGTCGGAAAGACGCTCGCCCGCCTCGTGAGCGGTGAGCGGAATGTTCAGGTCTTTGGTTTGGATGACTTTCAACCCGGGGTAACCGCAGGGGTTGATCGCCTCGAACGGGGCGAGGTCCATGTCCACGTTCAGCGAGACGCCATGATACGAGCAGCCGTTGCGGATGCGCAGGCCGAGCGCGGCGATCTTGGCGTCGCCGACATAGACGCCGGGTGCGCCGTCGCGCCGCTCGGCAGTAACGCCGTAGTCGGCCAGCAGATCGATGACGGCCTGCTCGATGGCAGTCACCAGCTCACGCACCTTGATCTTCAGGCGCGACAGGTCGAGCAGCAGGTAGATCACCACTTGGCCGGGGCCGTGGTAGGTGACCTGGCCGCCGCGGTCGATCTTGACCAGCGGAATGCCGACATCGCGCAGGATGTGCTCCGGCTTGCCGGCCTGGCCGAGGGTATAGACCGGCGGGTGTTCGACGATCCACAGTTCGTCCGGCGATTCCGCCGTGCGTGCTGCGGTGTACGCCTGCATTTGGGCAAAAACCGGCGCGTAATCGACCCGGCCCAGGCGTTTGACGGCGATGGTCACTTAGAGGACGACCTTGACCAGCGGGTGCGAGGTCAGATCCATGTACAGCGCATCGAGTTGCGGCTTGGAGGTGGCGATGACAGTGCAGGTCAGACTGATGTAGTTGCCGCCGGAGCTGGCGCGCATTTCCATGGTGGCGCCGTCGAAGTCCGGCGCGTGCCGGGTGACGATGGTCAGAACGGCCTGGGCGAGTTCGTCATGCGCCTTGCCCATGATCTTCAACGGGAAGTCACAGGGGAATTCGAGCAGGGTGTCCTTGTAAGAAGCCATGTCAGCCTTTGCGCATTACTGTGTTCTTGAAATCCTGATACCACTGCCACATCCGTTCGCCAAAGGGGCCGGGCCTGCCATTGCCGACCGGCTGGCCGTCGAGCGTGGTGATGGCGAGGATTTCCTTGGTCGACGAGGTCATCCAGACCTCATCGGCGGCGCGAAGTTCCGTTTCGGTGATTTCGCGTACTTGGAGCGGCTGGCCATGTTGCTCGGCCAGTTCGAGGATGACGTCGTAGGTGATGCCGGGCAGCATCAGATGGGTCTTGGGCGGCGCCAGCAGCAGGCCGTCCTTGACGATGAAGATGTTGGAGGCGGCACCTTCCTTCAACAATCCGTCGCGGATGAGCAGTGCCTCGGCACAGCCTTGCTCGACAGCTTCCTGGCGGGCCAGCACGTTGGCCAGTAGCGAGACGACCTTGAGGTCGCAGCGCGACCAGCGCAGGTCGGGCACGGTGATGGCGGTGACCCCTTGGGCTCGTACATCGGCCGCGGTGGTTACCAGCGGCGAGGCGAAGGCGAAGGCGGTCGGCGGCACGCTGCGCGGCGGAAATGCGTGATCGCGCTTGTTGTCAGCTCCACGTGTGACTTGCAGGTAGATCGATTGGTCGTCCCAGGGGGCGGCTTCGATCAGCTTGAAAATCACCGATTTCCACTCGTGCACCGCCAGCGGGTTGGCCAGTTTGATGCCGTCCAGTGTCGCCTGCAGGCGCTTCAGGTGTTCATCGATCCGGAAGGCCTGGCGCGAATAGACCGGGATGACTTCATAGACGCCGTCCCCGTACAAAAAGCCGCGGTCGAGCGGCGACACGCCGGCTTCGGCCAGCGGCAGGAACTGGCCGTTCAGGTAAACGGGGTCGGCGACGTAAGGGGTCATGGGTTTAGACGAACCAGAGACGAATGGTGTGGAACATACGAACGAAGATATTGCCGAGTTCGATATTTTCAAGGGCGCTGGCCGTGTATTCGCCATACGGTTTGCCATCGACGGTCACCTTCAGCGTGCCGACCGCCTGGCCGGCCTGGATCGGGGCGATCAGGCGCGGTTGCGGCACGAACTGGGTGGTCACCTTGTCGCCCAGGCCCTTCGGCACGGCGATGGTCAGGTTGTTGGCAAAGCCGACCTTGATCTCGCTTTGCGCGCCCTTCCAGACGCGCATCGGGGCCAGCGGCTGGGCCGTCGAGTAGACGGGCACCGATTCATAGGCCAGGAAACCCCAGTTCAGCAGCTTCTGCGATTCAGCGGCGCGGGCGCTGTCGGAGGCCGTGCCGAGCACGACGGAGAGCAGGCGGCGCTTGTCGCGCAGGGCGGAGGAAATCAGGCAGTAGCCGGCGGCATCGGTGTGCCCGGTCTTGACGCCATCGACAGTGGGGTCGATGTAGAGCAGGCGGTTGCGGTTCGGCTGGGTGATGTTGTTGTAGCGGAATTCCTTCATCGAGTAATACTTCTTGTATTCCTCGGGGAAGTCGCGGATCAGTGCGGCGGCGAGCAGCGACAGGTCGCGGGCAGTCGTGTAGTGATTCGGGTCGGGCAGGCCGGTCGAGTTCATGAAGTGGGAATTCTTCATGCCCAGGCGCTGGGCTTCGCGGTTCATCATCTGGGCGAAGTTTTCCTCGCTGCCGGCAATGCCTTCGGCCAGCGTGACGCAGGCGTCGTTGCCGGATTGCACGATCATGCCCTTGATCAGGTCTTCGACCGGAACCTGGGTGTCGACCTTGATGAACATCTTGGATCCGCCGGTCTTCCAGGCTTTCGGCGACACCGGCAGCGGCTGGTCGAGACCCAGGGTCTTTTTGTGCAGCGACGCGAAGGTCAGGTAGGCCGTCATCAGCTTGGTCAGCGAGGCCGGCTCAAGGCGATCATCGGGCTTTTCCGACGTCAACAGTTGGCCGGAGCCCATTTCGAGCAAGAGCCACGATTTGGCAGCGAGGCTGGGAGCGACGGGCGCTGGTTGAGCCTGGGCCAAGTTCAGGGCGAACAGGCCGGCGGCGATGAGGAGGGCTTGGCGGAACAGCATGGAATGGTTTCTCGGTTTGCGTCGGGGGCGAAAATTATACCCCCGCCGGGGGCGGCGACTGGGATGCGCCAGCACACAAGACTTCGATGGCCGGGTGGCGGATGCGGCGTTCGTTGGAGATGGCGTAGATCTGTTCGCTGACGCCGTTCATCGCACCGACGGCGCGGGCGGCCAGTTGATTCTCGATCTGTTCGGCCAGGGCCAGCGGTGCAGGGAAGATGCCCAGTCCACCGCGCCCGAACGTGTTGAGCAGGGCGCTATCTTCGAATTCGCCGACGATTTTCGGGCGCAGGCCGTTGCTCTCCAGCCAGCGGTCGATATGGCCGCGGATGGCGTGGTGCCGGGTCGGTAGCAAAAGTGGCGCACCGTTGAGGCAGGCCGGGAATTCGCCGGCGAGCTTTGCGGAAATTTCCGCCGTCGCGAACAAGCCGGTGGCGAAGTCGCCCAGGCGGGTGCTGAACACCTTGAGATTGCCGCCGGTCGTCGCCGGCCGGTCGGTCAAAACCACGTCGAGGCGATGCAGTGCCAGATCGGCGAGCAGATCTTCGAATTCGCCTTCGTCGCAGATCAGGCGTACGTCCGCCGGCATTTCGGTGACGTTCGAGAGCAGGCGGTAGGCGAGCAGCTTGGGAATGCCGTCCGTGATACCGGCACGCAGGCGCAAGGTCGATTCGCTATCCGAATTCTCTACGGCATCGATCAGGGCCTCGCCGAGCTGAAAGATCTGGTCGGCATAGCCGAGCGCCACACGGCCGGCTTCATTAAGCACGAGGCCGCGTCCCTGGCTGTTGAAGAGGGCTTTGCCGAGTTGCTTTTCCAGGATGGAAAGCTGGCCGCTGATGGTCTGTACGGCAACGCCCAACTTTTCTGCGGCGCGGGTGATACTGCCTTCGTGAGCGACGACCCAAAAGTAATGCAGGTGCTTGAAGTTCAGATTGTTCATGAGTTCAGCAGAAAAAATCGAATTGTCTTTCAATTTTGCTCCGCTTTTTGTGTTTTGTGCAACGCACTAGACTGTGCCGGTCTATGTCCATAAGGAGTCTCGACATGAAACGTATTGTTCTCTTCCTGCTGACCAATCTGGCCGTGATGCTGGTACTCAGCATCGTGACCAGCCTGCTCGGCGTCAACAAATTCCTGACGGCCAACGGCCTGAACCTCGGCATGTTGCTGGTGTTTGCCGGCGTCATCGGTTTCGGCGGTGCCTTCATTTCACTGCTGATGTCGAAGAGCATGGCGAAATGGAGCACAGGTGCCCGTGTCATCGAGCAGCCGAGCAGTTCGACGGAGGTCTGGCTGGTCGACACCGTTGGCAAATTGGCCAGCAAGGCCGGCCTGCCGATGCCCGAGGTGGCCATCTACGACGGCGAACCGAATGCCTTCGCTACCGGTGCCACCAGGAACAGTTCGCTGGTTGCCGTATCCACCGGCCTGCTGCAGAGCATGACGCGCGAGGAGGCGGAGGCGGTGCTGGCACACGAAGTCGCGCACATTGCCAACGGCGACATGGTGACGCTGACGCTGATCCAGGGCGTGGTGAATACCTTCGTGATCTTCCTGTCGCGCATCGTCGGTTATGTCGTCGATAGCTTCCTGCGTCGCAATGACGAGGAAAGCAGCGGGCCGGGCATTGGTTACATGGTGACCAGCATGATCTGCGAAGTGGTTTTCGGCGTGCTGGCTAGCATGATCGTTGCTTGGTTCTCTCGCCAGCGCGAGTTCCGGGCCGATGCCGGTGCGGCTCGTCTGATGGGCTCGGCGGTGCCGATGCAGAACGCCTTGCGTCGTCTGGGTGGGCTGCATACCGAACCGTTGCCGCAGAACATGGCGGCCTCGGGAATCGCCGGCGGCCAGGGCTTGATGGCGTTGTTCGCGACCCATCCGCCGCTGGAAGAGCGGATTAGCGCTCTGTCAGTTCGCTGACAGAAAGCTGACTGAAAACTGACAACAAGGGTTGGAATTTGGTAAAGTGTTGCCATGATGCGATGCACAAAAACTTTACTGTTGCTCGGACTGGGGCTGTTGGCCGGTGGCTTGTCCGCCCAGCCCGTGTTCGATTTGGCGAAACTCGAGGTGCTGGCGCTGCAAAGCAGCAGGGCCATCCTGGCGGGACGTAGCGCAGTCGATGCGGCGCGCTCGGCGGTCGATACGGCCAGCGCCCTTCCCAACCCGGAGCTGGAATATCTGAGCGGCTCGCAACGGGCGCGCGGTGTCGGTGGCAATCTGGGCGATGCGCGCAGTGCCGCCCTGACTCAGCCGCTCGACCTGCCCTGGGTGCGCACCTCCCGGATCGGTGTCGCACAGGCTTCGCTGGATGCCACGGTGGCGGCCAACCGTGGCTTCGAAGCCGAGGTCGTGGCCCGCCTCCGCCTGCGTTACTACGAGGTGCTGCGCCGCGAGGCCGAGCAGCGCAATGCGCGTGAGGACGTGGCTTCGATGGAAAGCGTGCGCTCACGTATCGCTTTGCGGGTCGAAACCGGGGATGCGCCACGTTTCGAATTGATCAAGGCTGAAGCGGAGCTGCTGAATGCCCAGAAAGTGGCGCAGGCGGCGGGTTTTCGTGTCGAGCAGGCGCGCTCGCTGTTGCGCCAGGCCGTTGGTGGTGAATTGCCGCCGGGCTTTGCCTTGAGCGGTCGTTTGCGCGATGTGCCGGATCTGCCGCCGGTGGATGGCATGCAGAAGGAAGTGGCGGTGACCAGCCCCGATTTGGCGCGGGCGCGCGCCGAACTGGTGCGTGCCGAGCGCCAGCTTGAGCTGGAGCGGCGCCAGCGCTGGCCGAGCCTGGCCGTGAAAGCCTCGGTCGACGAAGACCCGGACATGCGCGCCTCGAAGGTCGGTGTCGTGATGTCGATTCCCTTGTGGGACCGGCGTAGCGGTCCGGTCGGCGAGGCCGGTGCGCACTTGACGCGGGCGCGCTACGAACTGGAAGCGCAGCAGTTTTCGTTGGCGCAGCAACTGGAAGTGGCTTACCAGCAATACGAGATCGCCCAGGCTCAGGTGACGGCATTGGAATCCGGCATCGTGCGCCAGGCCGAAGCCGCGCTGAAGGTGGCGGAGGCGGCCTATCGCTTCGGCGAACGAGGGTTTATCGAAGTGCTCGACGCGCAACGGGTTTTCCGTGCGGCACGCGGCGAGTTGATCAGTGCGCGCTACGAAGTGGCGGCGGCATGGGTCGAAATTGAACGACTACGGGCAACGCCCGGAGGAAAACAACAATGAAAAATGCCCTGATTGCGGTGTGCACCGCAGCAGTGCTCCTTGGTTGCAACAAGGATGACAGCAAAACCGCCACCCAACAGGCGGCAGATCCCAGCATCGTGGTGCCGGCGGAAGATTTGCGCAATCAGCTCAAGCTGGCGCCGGTCAGGACCGAACCGGTGGCCGAGACGCTGCGCGTGGCAGGACGGATCGATTTCGACGAACAGCGGGTGGCCCGCATCGGCGCCACCATCACCGGCCGCGTCACCGACATCGATGCCCGGCTTGGCCAGATCGTGCGCAAGGGCGAGGCGCTGGCCCAGTTGAACAGCAGCGAACTGTCGCAGCAGCAATTGGCTTATCTGAAGGCCAAGGCGCAGTTGGAGTTGAACAAGCGCAACGCCGAGCGGGCCAAGGCGCTGTTCGAAGCCGACGTGATCGGTGCGGCGGAATTGCAGCGTCGCGAAAGCGAATATCAGATCGCCATGGCCGAAACGCGGGCCGCCGCCGACCAGTTGCAATTGCTCGGCGTGACACCGGCAGCGATTGCCAAACTGGGCAGCCAGGGTGCGGTCAATTCGGTGACGCCTGTCGTGGCGACACTGGGCGGCGTGGTCGTCGAACGCAAGCTGGCCCAGGGCCAGGTCGTGCAGCCGGCTGACGTCCTTTTTGTCGTGGCCGAACTGTCCCGCTTGTGGGCGGTGGCGCAGGTGCCGGAGCAGCAGATCAGCCAGGTCAAGGCCGGCCAGTCGGTCAGCATCGAGGTGCCGGCGCTGGGCAATGAGAAGTTGGTCGGCAAGCTGATCTTCGTTGGCCAGACGGTCGATCCCGAGACGCGTACGGTGCTGGTGCGTACTGAACTGGACAATGCCGACGGCCGCCTGAAGCCGGCGATGCTGGCTTCCATGCTGATCGAAGCCAAACCGCTCGAACGCCTGGTGGTACCGTCCAGCGCCGTCGTGCGCGAGAACGACGAGGATCATGTGTTCGTCGCCGATGCCGACGGAGCATTTCGTCTGACCAAGGTCAAGCTGGCGCCGGACCATGGCGGTCGCCGCGTCGTGCAATCCGGGCTGAAGGATGGCGAGCAGATCGTCGTCGAAGGCGCTTTCCACCTGAACAACGAGCGTAAT
Organism: Azonexus sp.; assembly: GCA_041918795.1. Classification (GTDB taxonomy): domain Bacteria; phylum Pseudomonadota; class Gammaproteobacteria; order Burkholderiales; family Rhodocyclaceae; genus Azonexus. Next base: position 8,195 of record JAYRUZ010000069.1, read on the forward strand.
CGCAAGGAAATGGAGGGCGCGTGATCGAATCCCTGGTCCGCAGTGCGCTCAAGCAGCGCCTTGTCGTCGCAGTCATTGCCGCCGTCCTCTTCTTTTTCGGGCTGAACGCCGCCCAGAAGCTGTCGGTCGACGCCTTTCCCGATGTCACCAACGTTCAGGTCCAGATCGCCACCGAGGCGCCGGGCCGCTCGCCGGAAGAAGTCGAGCGTTTCGCCACCGTGCCCATCGAAGTCGCGATGACCGGCTTGCCCGGCCTGGAAGAAATGCGTTCGCTGAACAAGCCGGGCTTGTCGTTGATCACCCTGGTATTCACCGATGCGACGAATGTCTATTTCGCCCGGCAATTGGTCATGGAGCGTCTGCTCGAAGTCGGCTCCCGCCTGCCGCAGGGCATTACGCCCGTGCTCGGTCCGGTCTCGACCGGCTTGGGCGAGGTCTACCAATACACGCTGGATCGCCCCGACGACGGCGACCGGG
>JAYRUZ010000070.1:0-8666 GCA_041918795.1 Azonexus sp.
CCGGAGCGGGGGCCGGTTCAGTCGGTGCAGGCTCGGCTGCCTTGCTGCGCTGGCGGCCGAGGGCGTGCTCGTTCAGTGCGGGCAAACCGGCTGCAGCCGCGGATTCAGCCAGGTCCGGCGACAGGCCGTGCGTCGCCACCGGCTTCAGGCCGGAGCGCTTCAGCAGATCGACAATACCGGACCAGTCGGTTTCCGGGCTGAGGCCTTCGGCACCGCTGAAATCGAGGACGGCAAGTTCGTTCTCGAAGAAGTCGGGGCTGTTGCCGGTCAACTCGGCGAGGGCTTCGTGCAACTGGGCAGGGTCGGTGGTGCTGAGCCGGGTTTGAATGATCTTGAGGGTCGTACCCTTGAATTGAATCGGTGAATCCTTGGCCATGCGTGCTGCGCTGTTGCGTTGGGGTGGCGAATTATCCCATATCCATCGCCACGCGACGGTGAGCGTGCAAAAAAACGCAATGTCAAGCTTGTATTTTCGGCCGAATTAGGCTCTGGGTAAGGCTTTTCGAAGATTGCCTGTTTTTTGTGCAGGGTGTTAAAAGTTGTTTGCACTCAGTGGCTTGGAAACTTGCCCCAGAGGCAGTCCCCAAACTTATCCACAGGTTTAGTGGATAAAAGAACTTTATGATTAGTCCTTTGGTGGTGTTTTTGTCAGATTTGCTGGGTGGATTTTTTGTCCTTACCCCGGTATAAAGCCATGAAATGACAAAAGTGGCTGGGTGAGGTGCCCGCCCGATGAACAGGATTGCCCATGAACTTTTCCCGATTTATTCGTCCGCTTGTCGGCCTTGCGATGTGTCTCGCGCTTGCCATGCCGATGCTGGCGACCGCCAGCGGTGGCGGCGGCGGTGCACCGGAACCGCTGGTCTTCACGACCAATGCCGGCAAGAACCAGTACCTGCAGTTCGGCATCCTGCTCGAACCCGCGGTACCGGAAGCGCAGCATCTGATCGCTGGCTACAAGCCGAAAATCCAGCATGAAATACTGCTCATGCTGGCGGGCAAGGATGTCGAGAAGCTGCGTACCCTGCAGGGCAAGAAGGATCTGGCCGAGGAAATCCTCGAAATCGTGAATCACATCATTCACGAAGATGAGAAAACCGGCGTCAAGGAAGTGTTGTTTACCAAATTCCTGATCCAGTAATCGGCCATGGGATTCGATGCCGGGACCGAGCAGGCGTTGGCCGACGTGGCCGCGCATCTGGCGCAGGCCAACAGCGTTTTGTTCATCACCGGCGCGGGGATTTCGGCCGATTCCGGTCTGCCGACCTATCGTGGCGTCGGCGGCCTGTATAACGGCGACGTGACCGAAGAAGGGCTGCATATCGAGGAGGCGCTGTCGGGCGACGTCTTCGCCATCCGCCCGGACATCACCTGGAAGTATCTGGCGCAGATCGAGGCCAATTGCCGCGGTGCACAGCCCAATGCGGCCCATTTTGCCATCGCCCGCCTGGAAGAGATCGTCGACCGCGTGACAGTGTTTACGCAGAACGTCGATGGCCTGCACCGCCAGGCCGGCAGCAGCGATGTGATCGAGATTCACGGCAGCCTGCACGACCTGGTTTGTACCGAGTGCAGCCACGAAGAGAGCATCGTCGATCTGGCCGGGCGGGAGATTCCGCCACTGTGCCCGGCCTGTGGCGCCGTGCTGCGGCCGAAAGTGGTGCTGTTCGGCGAGGCGCTGCCCGAGGAGCGCATGGACCGTTTCCTCGACGGCCTGGATCAGGGTTACGACCTGGTGTTTTCCATCGGCACGTCGAGCGTCTTCCCCTATATCGTCGAGCCGATGGTGTGGGCGGCCAGCGCCGGGATCCCGACCGTCGAAATCAACCCGACGCAGACCAAGATCAGCGGGATCGTGGCCTACCATTTGCCGCTCGGGGCAGCGGCGGCAATGACGGCCTTGCTCGCCCGTATCGGCTTGCCGATCGATCCCTGAACCTTGATTCAATTCGATTTGTGCGCTGCACAAAAAAATGTTGACATCGGTGCTTCTCCGGATAGAATGAAGTCATGATGCGGTGCACAAAAAAAGTGTGTCGCGATGATTACCCCCAATCCCATCAGGAGAAGTCTCATGTACACCAAGCCCGAAGAATTTGCCAAGACCGGCGTTGATTTTGCTCTGTTTTTCGCCAACACCGCTTTCGACGGCGTCGAGCGTCTGGCCCTGTTGAACCTGGCCGCCGCCCGTTCGATCTTCGAAGTTTCCCTGTCCAACATCACCACCCTGTTGGGCGCCAAGGACATCCAGTCGTTTGTTGCTCTGCAGCAAGAGCTGGCCAAGCCGTCCCTGGACAAGGGCATGGAATACTCCCGCAACGTGATCGCCATCACGACCGAAACCAAGGACAAGATCGCCAAGGAAGTCGAAACCAAGGTTGCTGAAACCCACGCCAAGGTTTCCGGTCTGGTCGAGAAGGCTCTGGAATCCGCTCCGGCTGGTTCCGAAGTTGCCGTCGCTGCCGTCAAGACCGCGATCAAGACCGCCAACGAAGCCTACGAAGGCCTGAACAAGGCTGCCAAGCAGGCGGCTGAAGTCGCCGAAGCCAGCGTCAGTGCTGCCACTTCCGCCACCATGAAGGCCGCCAACGTCGTCGCCGCTCCGAAGGCTGGCAAGAAGGCTGCCTGATCGATCGTCGATCGGTCGAGGCAAAAAACCGAGGCGTTTGCCTCGGTTTTTTTTCGTCTGCTGTTTTGGTGAAATCTCGCCGAAACGCTGTCACTGTCTGACGAATCATCAATCGTATATTACTAAAGTAATATACGATTGGTATATTTTTCAGATTGGCTTCAATTGTTGGGTTTGATTGTGTATATTCGGTAACATTTTATCGAGTTTGGCGCCGCCAAGAAGGAATGCAACGAGCATGTTTGTGGGAGCGAAATCTGATCTCCAGACTTGGTTCGGGGCTAATTTTTCCAAGTCGGTCGATGCGGCCTGGATCGTCGACGGCGATCGTGTACTCGAATGTAACGAGGTGGCTTGTCAGGTGTTCCGGTTTTCGAGCCGCGAAGCCTTGCTGGCGGCTTCGCTGAACGCTACCTGGCCCGAGTTTCAGCCGGATGGCATGGCGTCGGCAGACAAGTGGCAAAAGACCCTGGACGAGGCGAAACACAACGCCTTCCACCGACTGGAATGGGCTTGCCGGCGCAACGGTGGCGATGAGTTCCTGAGCGAGTTGCATCTTTTCAGCCTGGGCGCCGACAACCGCTTTCTTTGTTGCTGGCACGACCTGAGCGCCAGCAGCCAGAAAGAAGCCCGCTTTCGCGAATTGCTGGAAGAGCAGCGCTTCATCTTCGATAACGCGCATGTCGGTATTGCCATGGTGCGCAACCGGCGAATCGTCAAATGCAATGCGCGCATTGCCGAAATGTTCGGTTATCCGTCGCCGGCGGATCTGGAGGGCATGCAGACCCTGCCGCTGTTCAAATCGGTCGAGCAATTCGAAGCGGTCGGGCGCGACGCCTATGCCCAGTTGGCCCGTCAGGGCTGGGCAACCTTCGAGGTCGAGGTCCGGCGGCTGGACGGGAGCAGCATCTGGATTCTGCAAACCGGGCGTACGCTGAATCCGGACGATGTGCTGAATTCGCCTTCCATTTGGGTCTATACCGATATCACTCAGCGCAAGCAGGCGGTCATGGCCCTGCAGAAGTCGGAAGAGAAGTTCGCGACGGCTTTCGATTCGTGCCCGCTGGCTGCCTCCATCACCCGAATATCCGACGGTTGCTTCATCGAGGTCAACGCCGGTTACGAGCGGATTTTCGGCTGGTCGCGCGCCGATCTGCTGGGAAAGACCACGCTGGAATTCGGTTTCTGGCCCGATACCCTGACCCGCAATGCCTGGTTGCGGGCGATCTACGAAGCCGGGCGCCTGGTCGATTACGAGGTTCTCTGGAAACACAAATCGGGCGATCTGCGCGATGTCGCCTTGTCCAGCGAGATCATCCTGCTGAGCGACGAGCCCTGCATCCTGACTTATTTCACCGACATCACGATGCGCAAGCGAACCGAGGCCGACCTGCGCATCGCGGCGGCCGCTTTCGAGTCGCAGGAGGGGATGGTGGTGACCGACGCCGAAGGGGTGATCCTGCGCGTCAATCGGGCGTTCACCGAGAGCACCGGCTATTCGGCCGAGGAGGTGGTTGGCCAGACGCCGCGTATCCTGCGTTCCGGCCTGCACGATGCCCGCTTCTACCAGCAGATGTGGCTGGACATCCAGGAGCAGGGCGGTTGGCAGGGCGAGGTCTGGGACAAGCGCAAGAACGGCGAGATTTACCCCAAGTGGCTGACCATTTCGGCGGTCAAGGATGAAACGGGAAAGATCACCCACTTCGTCGGAACGCATTTCGATATCACTGAGCGCAAGCTGGCCGAGGAGCGCATCAATACCTTGGCCTTTTACGACCAGCTGACCGACCTGCCGAACCGGACGCTGTTGCAGGATCGCCTGACCCAGGCCTTGGCGCAGTGCGCGCGGACCAGCAATTACGGGGCGCTGCTGTTCATCGACCTCGATAATTTCAAGACCCTGAACGATACCAAGGGGCACGAAGTCGGCGACCTGCTGTTGAAGGAGGTCGCCAGCCGCTTGCTGCTATGCATTCGCGAGGTCGATACGGCGGCGCGTCTGGGCGGCGACGAATTTGTCGTGGTCCTGTCGAACCTGAGCCAGGTACGCTCAGCGGCGGCGGCGACGACTGAGTCGATTTCCGAAAAGATACTGCACGCCATCGCCCAGCCGTTCAAGGTCGGGCGCCTCGATCATCAGTGTTCCGCCAGTATTGGCGTGGCTTTGTTCCACGGTCGGCAGTCCTCGACCGACGAATTGATGCGCCAGGCCGATCTGGCCATGTATCGCGCCAAGGCGGCCGGGCGCAACCAGGTGCGTTTCTTCGATCCGGTGATGGAACTCGAAGTGCATGCCCAGGCCGATCTCGAACGCGACTTGCGGCGAGCCATCGAAGAGCAGCAGTTCGTGCTGCACTACCAGCCACAGGTATTGGAAGATGGCCATATCATCGGCGCCGAGGCCTTGCTGCGCTGGCATCATCCGGAGCGCGGCCTGGTGCCGCCGGGCGAATTCATCCCGGTGGCCGAGGCTTCAGGGCTGATCCTCGATATCGGCATGTGGGTGCTGAAGACCGCCTGCAAACAGTTGGCCGAATGGTCGAAACAGCCGGGCTTGTCGGCCTTGTCGATAGCGGTCAACGTCAGCGCCAAGCAGTTCCGCCAGCGCGATTTCGAAGACCAGGTGCTGGCTGTCCTCAAAAAGACCGGCGCCCGGGCGGAGCGCCTGAAACTGGAATTGACCGAGAGCATGCTGGCCCAGGAAATCGATCACCTGGTCGAGCGCATGCAGCGTTTGCGTAGTACCGGCGTGCAATTCTCGCTCGATGATTTCGGTACCGGCTATTCGTCGCTGGCCTATCTCAGCCAGTTGCCGATCGATCAATTGAAGATCGACCAATCCTTCGTGCGCGACGTGCTGACCAACCCGAACGATGCGGCCATCGCCCGCACGGTGGTCGCCTTGGGCAAGAGTCTGGGCTTGTCGGTCATTGCCGAAGGCGTGGAAACCGAGGCGCAGCGCGATTTCCTGATGAGCAGCCGGTGCTATGCCTACCAGGGCTACCTGTTCTCGAAGCCGCTGGAAGTCGCCAATTTCGAGTCCTTCGTGCTGAACGACGCCATCGCTGCCTGAGACGCTCCCCAGCGGGTTTGCCTGAAGCGGCGTTGCCGAACAGTGGCCGAGCCGCTGCTACAATGCAGCGCACTGGCCTAGGGGAGGGTGTCGATCGATGAAATGGTTTGCGCGTGGTCCACGAAACAGATATGGGCATCGTCTGGCCGGTAGTGACCTCTTCGGCAAGCTGTCGGACCGCGATCTGCGCACGGTCGAGGGCTTTTTGCATTACCGCAGCTATATCGCCGGCGAAATCATTTTCGATGCCGGCGAGTCCGGGCAGGCACTCTATATCGTTCTCACCGGCAAAGTGGCGATTGCGCTGCCGGGCCATCATGACCAGCCATTTGCCGAGCTGGGTGAAAAGACGTTTTTCGGTGAGCTGGGCATGCTTGACGACATTGCCCGCACCGCACAAGTCAGGGCGGTCGAGCCCAGCGAAATCGCGGTCCTTTTTCGCGATGACTTCGAGCAACTGATGCAGGCACACGGGGTGATTGCTTCGCACATCGCGATGCAGCTGGCCCGCCACGTCGGGCGTCGCCTGCGGGCAATGCTCGAACAGCAAGGGCGGGCCGCCGAGCAATGATTCCGTCGCCCAGCCACTATCGCCCGGGGCCGGTCGTCTGGGTGGCCAATATCGCGGCCACTTGCCTGGTGCTCTTCGTCTTCCAGCGCATTCTCTGGCTGGTCATCCCGTTCATCATGGCGCTGCTGATCTATTACGCGCTGCTGCCGCTCAAGACCCGCCTGGTCTTTCGTGGGCGCTCGCACGAGACGGCGGCAGCCTGGGTCAGCGTCATCGCCTTCCTGCTGATGGGCTCGATCCTGCTCTTCGGCCTGCCCAGCCTGGTCGGCAAGGCGGTCAATTGGCAGGAGTCGGCCGTGCGCTATCTCGATGGCGGGTTGCAACTGCTGCGCAGTGTGCTGACCCAGCTTGAAGGGAAGTTTTCGCTCTTTGCCAAGGCGCATTTGAGCCGGGCGATGAGCGAAGAAGTCCGCACCTTCACGGCGCACTTCGCCGAGAAATACTTGCCGACCATCGCCATGGGCATCGCCAGCTGGTCACCGTCGCTGCTGCTGGCGCCGTTCATCGCCTTCTTCATGCTGCGCGACGGCTGGCGTTTCCGTCGCTTCCTGATCCGTGCCGTGCCCAATGCCTATTTCGAGCGCTGCCTGTATCTGATGAGCAATGTCGAACGTACCGCGCGCCTGTATTTCGTTGGTCTCATGCAGCTGACGCTGCTCGACACCTGCTGCCTGGCGCTCGGCCTGTGGCTGATCGGCGTGTCGGCACCACTGGCGCTCGGCTTGCTGACCGCGGTGCTGGCCTGGGTGCCTTATGTCGGCTCCATCCTCGGTTGCCTGCTGGTCGTGCTGGTGGCGGCCACGGATTTTCCGGGCGACCCGAGCATCGTCTATGCGGCGGTCGGCTTGTTCATCGTCGTCCGCCTGCTCGACGATTTCATCTTCATGCCGATGACCATCGGCAAGAGCCTCAACATGCATCCCTTGCTCAGCGTGTTGATGATTTTCATCGGCGGTGCCGTGGCCGGTGTGCCGGGACTGATGCTGGTGTTGCCGGTGCTCGGCGTGGTCATGGTGCTCGGCGAGACCATCGGCCAGTTGCTGACCGACCGCCGCCTGCGCGCCCGTCACCAATATGCGCGTGCCCTGGAGCAGCGGCTGGTCACGCAGGATCTGCAACTGCCCTGAACACGGGGCATTTTTGCCCGATTTTGCCGGTGCACCGCAGCAGTCAAGTCTGCTGAACCCTTATCAAGGGGCGGCGCTAAATTTGAGCGGAAAAAGCCTATTGAGCAATGCTGGCGCCGGCATCGGGGCGGAACGGACTGTCCGGACGCCAGATTTCGGCGCGCAGCGGCGGCCGTCCGCCGGGCAGGTGGAACATCAGGGCGATAACTTGGGGCGGTCCTTCCTTTTCCCAGGCGATGCGCCGGTAGCCGCGCTGGATGCAGTCGTTGTCGAAGGTTTCGCCGGCTTGCAGCGGGTTGAGCAGGTTGAAATACACCTTCTCGCCGCCCATCGTGTAGCCGATCGAGGCTCGGCTGCGGGGAATCGGCACAATCGGGTCGATCCCGTCGTCGCGAAACTCGACGACGAAAGGCCGGGGATCTGCGCTGCGCTCATTGCCGCTCGAGCCGGCCTCGTACACCGCCTGTTGGCGCTTGCCGGCCGTGTCGCGCCAGTAGATGCGCAGCGGCGGCATGGTTTCTTTGGCAGACCACATCAAATGCAGGTTTGCGCCATCGCGACAGAACAAGGTCCGGGTCGAAGTGCCGGTATCGAACCAGAGGTCGCCGGCTTTCTGGTCGATGCGCTCGATATGGATGCCGGCAGGTGCGCGCAGCGTTTGCGTATAGACCAGTCCGGCGCCCGGCATGGCGAAGCGTTGTATGGGGTCGATGGCGTGTGGCAGCGGCTGGCTGTCGGCCCGCTGGAACGAAGCTTCGCGCAGCGCGTGCGAAGCTTGGGCGATGGGGCCGGACGCAACCGATATGCCGACAACGGGCAGGGCCAGAATGAGCAGGCCGGTGGCGGCGAGCGAGAGGCTTTCGCTGCGCGTGAGGCGTGGTGTGGCCAGCCGACCGCACAGCAGATGACCGCCGAACCACAGGGCCGGGGCCAGGGTGAATAGCGCGCCGTAGAAATAGGCGAGCGCTTCCGGACCCGAAATGGTCATGGCGGGAATCAGCACGACCGCAACGCACGCGGCGAGCAGCAGGAGGGAGCAGAGGCGCATGCCGAGCCAGCCGGTAGCCAGGCCGCGCCGGACGTAGTAGCGCCTTTCCCAGACCAGGAGCAGGCCGATGGCGGCCAGCACGGCAAGCAGCACGCTTGCCCAGGCCCATTGCGCGAACGTGGGCAGGGACAGGAAATAGGCAGTGAGTGCGTCGAGATCCATGGCGGGCACCGCTCGGGTGGAAACAGATCGGTCGATTCTACGGGAATGCGTTGCCG
>JAYRUZ010000071.1:0-8539 GCA_041918795.1 Azonexus sp.
CATGGTTTGCCTCAAGAAAATCGCCCAGCCATGTGGCCTCAAAGCGTTGATTCGTCGATCCCGCGCCGGCGGGAACCCAGAAATACCGGGAAAACTGGATTCCCGCCCCCGATCAGGTCGAGGGCTGACTCTACGCGGGAATGAGGCTCCGCGAAACAGCGCATCCGCTCACTGGTAGCGCAGCGCCTCGATCGGATCGAGCCGCGCCGCCTTGCGCGCCGGATACCAGCCGAAGAAGATGCCGACACCGGCCGCCACCATGAAGGCGACGAGCGCCGCGCTGCCCGAGATGACGATGACCATGCCGGTAAACACGTTGATGGCGAGCGCGATGCCCAGGCCGAGCAGCAGGCCGATCAGGCAGCCGGCGAAGGAGATCATCACGGCTTCGAGCAGGAACTGGGTCAGGATGTCTTTCTGCCGCGCGCCGATGGCCATGCGGATGCCGATTTCGCGGGTACGCTCGGTGACCGAGACCAGCATGATGTTCATGATGCCGATGCCGCCGACCAGCAGCGAAATGGAAGCGATGGCACCGAGCAGGATGGACATCGTGCGCGTCGTCTGCGCCTCGGAATCGGCGGCGGCCGACAGGTTGCGCATGAAGAAGTCGTCCGGCATGTCGTCGCGCAGGCGGTGGCGCTGGCGCAACAGCGAGGTGGTGCTGTCCATCACGCGCGGCATGCCTTCGGCCGACTCGGCCTGGACCATGATCATGCGCACCGAACCCAGGAAGGGCGTGCCGAAAACCTTGCGCTGGGCGGTACTCAGCGGAATGATCACGGTGTCGTCCTGATCCCGCCCGTCGAGGCTCTGCCCCTTGCTGCCGAGCACGCCGATGACCAGGAAGGGATTCTGCTGGATGCGCATGGTCTTGCCGACCGGGTCTTCGCCGTTGAACAGGTTTTCGGCGACGGTCTTGCCGATCAGTGCGACGCGAGTGGCCGAGCGCACGTCGGAATCGCCGAAGCCGGCGCCATTGACGATGCTCCAGGCGCGCGCCTCGATGTACTCCGGCGTGGTGCCGATGACCTGCGAACTCCAGTTCTGCGAACCATAGACCAGCTGGCGCGTCCCCTGGTGCGTCGGCGCCACGTTGACCACGCCGTCGAGTTCGGCGATGGCATTGCCGTCGCCCACGTTCAGCGTCGGCGCGCCGGCCGCGCCGCTGCGCACGCCGGCCGTGGTGAAGGAACCGGACAGCACGATGAACAGGTTAGAACCCATGGTGCTGATCGTCTGCTGCACGGCGTACTGCGCGCCCTGGCCGATGGCCATCATGATGACCACGGCGCCGACGCCGATCACCATGCCGAGCATGGTCAGCGCCGTGCGCAGGCGGTTGGCGCCCATCGCCACCCAGGCTTCGCCGAACATGGCCTTCAGCATGCGGCCTCCCGGTTTTTGCCCATGTGGTTTTTGCCCTTTTGGGGCAGTGCACCGCAGCAGCGGCCATTCCGTTCGTTTGTCGTTGCCGCGCAGGCGGGAATGACGAGTCGTTTGGCCGTTTGCCTCATGCCGCCGCCCCCGTCAGCTGATCGCTGACCATTTCACCGTCACGGAAACGCACCTGCCGTTTGCAGTGAGCCGCGATGTCGGGTTCGTGCGTGACCAGCACGATGGTGATGCCCTCGGCGTTCAGTTCGCCGAAGAGACGCATGATTTCCTCGCTGGTGTGGCTGTCGAGGTTGCCGGTCGGCTCGTCGGCGAGAATCAAGTGCGGCTTGTTGACCAGGGCGCGGGCAATCGCCACGCGCTGCTGCTGGCCGCCGGAAATACGGTTGGGCAAGGATTCGGCGTATTTGCCCAGGCCGACCTTGTCGAGCAGTTCGCGCGCCCGTTCGCGCCGCGTATGCTTGTCCATGCCGGCATAGACCAAAGGCAAGGCGACGTTGTCCTGCAGGCTCATGCGCGGCAGCAGGTTGAAGCCCTGGAAGACGAAGCCCAGCGTGCGGTTGCGCAGGCGGGCCAGCGCGTCGGTGGCCATGTGCGCGACGTTCTCGCCGGCCAGGAAGTAATCGCCGCTGCTCGGCGTATCGAGACAGCCGAGCAGGTTCATGAAGGTCGATTTGCCCGAGCCGGACGGCCCCATGATGGCGATGTACTCGCCGGGATAGATGGCCAGATCGACGCCTTTCAACGCCGGAAACAGCCCGGCCGCCGTCTCGTAGGACTTGCCCAGCCCGGCAACGCGGATGACCGCCTCTGTCATCAGAACATCCGCATGCCGACCGACGACGGCTTCTTGTCGCCGTTGCTGTTCTCGCCGGTGACGACGCGGTCGCCTTCCTTCAAGTCGCCGCCGACGATCTCGGTATTGCGGTTGTCGGTAATGCCAAGCTGGACGGAGACCGGCTTGATTTCGCCGCCGGTCAGCACGAACACGGTGCCGCTCTGGCCATCGCGCTTCTTGCCCTTGCCCGGCTGGCCGCCCGGTGGCCCCATCACGCCCGGCCCGGCCTTGGCGGCATCGGCTTCCTTCTTCTCGGCGGGATCGGTCGGTTTGTAGCGCAAGGCTGCATTCGACACGAGCAGCGCGCCCTCGCGCTTCTGTACGCCGATACTGACGTAGGCGGTCATGCCCGGCAGCAGGATCAGGTCGGGGTTATCGACATTGATGCGGACGTTGTAGGTGACGACGTTCTGCTGGTTGGTCGGGTTCAGGCGAATCTGCTGCACGACACCCTGGAAGCTGCGGTTTGGAAAGGCATCGACAGTGAAGCGCACCTTCATGCCTTCCTTGATGTTGCCGATGTCGGCTTCGGCGAAGCTGGTGTCGATGGCCATCTTGGTCAGATCCTGCGCGATCTGGATCAGCACCGGCGTCTGGAAGCTGGCGGCCACGGTCTGGCCGATATCGACCAGGCGGGCAACGACGACCCCCGCCACCGGCGAGGTGATGACCGAATAGCCGAGATTGACCTGATCCTTGTCGGCCGCTGCCCGCGCCTGGGCCAGTTGGGCCTGGGCCGATTTCAGGGTCTGCAAGGACTGGTCGTAATCCTGGCGCGATATGTATTCCTTTTCGAGCAGCGCCTTCATGCGCGCTTCGTTGGCCTTGGCCAGGTCCACCGAGGCTGCCACGTTGACCACATTGGCCGCGCTCTGCCGGGCCACGGTCTGCAACAGCGACTGGTCCAGTTCAACCAGCTTCTGCCCGGCCTGCACCTTGGAGTTGAAATCGACGTACAGCTTCTTCACCGTACCGGACACCTGGGTGCCGACGTTCACCAGCACCAGCGGCGTCAGCGTGCCGTTGGCCGAGACGGTCTGCGTCACGTCGCCCTTCTCGGCATTGGCAAATTTGTAGCGGGTTTCCGGATTTTGCGCCGCACGCTGGTTGAGATACCAGGCGCCGCCGCCGATCAGCGCGGCGGCTACCGTCGTGCCGAGAATGAGCTTGCCGAATTTCATGGTCTTCCTTCCGCTGCCCCTTGCAGCAGCGTGTAATCGAGTGCCCCCATGGACTGGGCCAGGGTGGCGCGATAGACGTTCCAGTCGAGTTCCGCCTGAATGCGTTGCAGGCGGGCGCTGGCCAGCGCACTTTGCGCCGACAGCAGATCGAGCACGGTGCCGACGCCGGCCTTGTAGCGGCCGAGCGCCACGCGCTCGGATGCCTCGGCGCTGGCCACCAGGTCGGCCGTGGTTTTGAGGCTCTGCGTGGCGGTGGTCAGGCTCTGGTAGGCCTTCCAGACATCGAGCGCCACCTGGTTGCGGATGCGGTCGCGCTGGGCGGCCTTGACATCGACCTGGGCCGCTGCCGAACGCACGCGGTAGGTGGTATCGAAGCCGGAGAAGATCGGCACGTTCAGCGTCAGGCCGGCGCTGCTGCCGCGGGCGATCACGTTGTCCGTCTCCTGCCAGGTCGGGCCGGCGCCGAGCGACAAGGTGGGCAGCCCCTGACCTCGCGCCACATCGACGCCGGCTTCGGCTGCCTTGACCTGCGCCTCGGCGGCCTTCAGATCGGGCCGGCGTTGCTGGGCATCGGCGATCAGGGTATCGACATCCTTCTGGAAGCTGACCTCGGCCGGCAACACCGGGGCCGGGGCCAATGCGATACGGGTTTGCGCATTCAGCCCCAGCGCATTGGCCAGCGTGCCGAGCGCATTGCGTGCTTCGCCCTCGGCCTTGATCCGGTTGAGCGTGGCCTGCGACAGCGCCGTCTGCGCCTGCAAGCGGTCGGCCGGCGTGGCCACACCGACGCTGTAGCGCAACTGGGCGGCGTTGTAGGCTTCCTGTGCCGAGCGTTCGGCCGACTGCGCCGCACTCACCGCCGAGCGCGTGGCCTGGCCGTTGTAGTAGGACTGCAACGCGGCCAGGAAAAGGCTCTGCACCGTCGCATCCTGCGTCGCCGCCGCAGCAGCAAGCAATTGCTGCGCATTCTCGATATTGGCCGAGCGCTGGCCGAAGTCGAGCAACAACCAGGAAAGGGTCAGTGCCGCCGAGTTCTTGCTGTAGGCATCGTTTTCCGTGAGCACGCGCGACACGGTGCCCGTGCCGTTCAGATTGGGTAGCCAGGCGCCGCGTGCGACGCCGACCAGCGCCGCTTGCGCCCGTGCCGCCGCCCACACTTCGCGCGTCTGCGGGTGGTTGCACAAGGCGAGATCGACCGCATCGATGGCTGCCAACTGATCCGGCAACTGCGTCGTACACGGCGCTTCGCCGACACGGGCCGACAGGCGTGGCGACGGTTTCAGCGGCGTCATCGCCTCGGTGGCGAGAGGATCGAAAGCCAGCGCCGGCAGGCTGGACAGCAGGCCAACAAGCAGCAGGGACAGGGGGCGACAGGAAGACATGGCCGCTAGTTTAGCCGGCCGCCACGCCTTTCGGCAGTTACAAGTTGTATCAAAAGTTAAGTCCGCGAACTCCATCCGGGGCACTCCCGGAAGGTTCGCGACGCCCAGGCTCGGCGCCATCGGCGGCAGGCAAACAGGCCAACGAGCCCAAGAATGGCAAAAAAGGCCATGGCCGACCGAGAAAACTGCGGTTAACCGACAGGAAAGCGCTGCCCCAATGCGGTAAAATCGCGCCCACTATGCTCTATCCACTCATCCGCAAATTCTTTTTCTCCCTCGATGCCGAAACCGCGCACGGCATCGGCATGCTGGGCATCGATCGCGCCGCCTGCCTGATGGCCAAGCCGGCCGCCCCCTGCCCGGTCGAGGTCATGGGCCTGAAGTTCCCCAACCCGGTCGGCCTGGCCGCCGGACTGGACAAGAATGGTGATCACATCGACGGCCTGGCCAAGCTCGGCTTCGGCTTCCTCGAAATCGGCACGATCACGCCACGCCCGCAGGACGGCAACCCGAAGCCGCGCCTGTTCCGCATCCCGGAAGCGCAAGGCATCATCAACCGGATGGGCTTCAACAACGCCGGCGTCGACAAGCTGCTGGAGAACGTGCGCGCTGCTGAGTTCCCGAAAAATGGCGGCATCCTCGGCATCAACATCGGCAAGAACGCGACGACGCCGATCGAGAAGGCGGCCGACGACTACCTGATCTGCCTGGACAAGGTCTATAACGACGCCAGCTACGTCACAGTCAATATCTCGTCGCCGAACACCAAGAACCTGCGCGAACTGCAGAAGGACGAGGCGCTCGACGACCTGCTGGCGCAACTGAAGGCCCGCCAGCTGCAACTGGCCGACAAGAACGGCAAGTACGTGCCGATGGCGCTGAAGATCGCCCCCGATCTCGACGACACGCAGATCACCGCCATCGCCGATGCGCTGCGCCGCCACCGTTTCGATGCGGTGATCGCGACCAACACCACCTTGTCGCGCGAAGGCGTCGAAGGCCTACCCAACGCTAACGAAACCGGCGGGCTCTCGGGAAAACCGGTTTTTGCCAAGTCCACCGCAGTACTGAAGAAGCTGTCCACCGCGTTGGCCGGCGAACTGCCGATCATCGGCGTCGGCGGCATCATGGGCGGCGAGGACGCTGCCGAGAAGATCAAGGCCGGCGCCTCGCTGGTCCAGTTCTACAGCGGCTTCATCTACCGCGGCCCCGATCTGGTCAGCGAAGTGGCGGACACGCTGGCTAAAATGATGCGCAAAAACCAATAAGGTCATAAGGAGGCTCGGTTGTCCGGCTTATACCAAAGCCGGATAATGCGAGCCTTAACTTCAAGCCCGTATATGAGCCATTACTTATTTATCCTCGTCGGCGCTGTGCTGGTCAACAACGTCGTCCTGGTGAAAATCCTCGGTCTCTGCCCCTTCATGGGCGTCTCCAAGAAGCTGGAAACCGCCTATGGCATGGGCGCCGCCACCACCTTCGTGCTGACCATGGCGACCGGGGCGAGCTACATCATCGACCATTACCTGTTGATGCCGTTCGGGCTGGAATACCTGCGCACCCTGTCCTTCATCGTCACCATCGCGGCCATCGTGCAGCTGACCGAAATGGTCATTGCCAAGACCTCGCCGGCGCTGCAGCAGACGCTGGGCATCTATCTGCCGCTGATCACGACCAACTGCGCCGTGCTCGGCGTGCCGCTGCTCAATATCGCCAACGGCTACAACTTCGTCGAATCCCTGCTCTTCGGCGCCGGTAGCGCGGTCGGCTTCTCGCTGGTGCTGATCCTCTTCGCCGGTATCCGCGAACGGATCGAGGGCGCCGAGGTTCCGCTCTATTTCCGTGGCGTGGCCATCGCCATGGTCACTGCCGGCCTGATGGCCCTGGCCTTCATGGGCTTCGCCGGCCTGGACAAGTATCAATAATGGAACTGTTGCTCGCCATCGCCATCATGGCCCTGGGCGCCGTCGTACTGGGCGCCGCGCTGGGCTACGCCTCGATCAAGTTCAAGGTCGAAGGCGACCCGCTGGTCGACAAGATCGAGGCCATCCTGCCGCAAACGCAATGCGGCCAATGCGGTTATCCGGGCTGCAAGCCCTACGCCGAAGCGATCGCCAAGGGTGAATGCGACATCAACCTGTGCCCGCCGGGCGGCACGGAAGGGGTGCAACGCCTGGCCGACCTGCTCGGCCGCGAAGCCAAACCGCTCGATGCCGAGGAAAAGCCGAAGCAGATCGCCATCATCGACGAGAACACCTGCATCGGCTGCACGCTGTGTATCCAGGCTTGCCCGGTCGATGCCATCGTCGGCGCCGCCAAGCAGATGCACACCATCATCGCCCAGCAGTGCACCGGCTGCGAACTGTGCCTGCCCCCCTGTCCGGTCGAGTGCATCCACATGGAACCGATCGCCGAAAACATCGACAACTGGAAGTGGAAGTATCCGGTCATCGAGATCAAGGCCTCGCCAATCAAAGAGGCCGCGTAATGCTGATGAACCTGTTCAAGTTCAAGGGCGGCGTCAAACCGCCAACCAACAAGACGCAATCGGTCACCCTGCCGATCGCCGTCGCGCCGATGCCATCGCGCCTTGTCGTACCCCTGCACCAGAGCATCGGCGGCACGCCGCGTCCGCTCGTGCAGGTTGGCGACAAGGTACTGAAGGGCCAGTTGATCGGCGAGGCCGACGGCTGGATTTCGGCCGCCATCCACGCGCCCACCTCGGGCACCGTGCTCGATGTCGGCATGCATGTGCAGCCCCACCCGTCGGGTCTCGACGCCCAGTGCGTGGTCATCGAACCGGATGGCAAGGACGAGTGGATCGAACACCGGCCCTTCGACTACGCCAATGCCGCCCCCGAGGCGGTGCGTGAATACCTGCAGCAGTCGGGCGTCGTCGGCCTGGGCGGCGCGGTGTTTCCGACCCACGGCAAGCTGACGCCGTCGAAGACGGTGCCGATGGAAGAACTGGTCATCAACGGCGCCGAGTGCGAGCCCTTCATCACCTGCGACGACCTGCTGATGCGCGAACGGGCCGAGGAAGTCGTACGCGGCATCGCCGTTTTCCGCGACCTGCTGCAGCCGAAGAAGGTGCTGATCGGCATCGAGGACAACAAGCCGGAAGCGGCTGAAGCCATGCGCGCGGCGGTCAAGGCCTGCGGTGAGGATTTCGCGGTCATCCAGGTGCCGACGCTCTACCCGGCTGGCGGTGCCAAGCAATTGATCCGCGTGTTGACCGGCAAGGAAGTCCCGGCCAGCAAACGCTCGACCGATCTCGGTGTCCAGTGTTTCAACGTCGCCACCGCCTATACCGCCTGGCGCGCCATCGCCCACGGCGAACCGGTGGTTTCCCGCCTGGTCACCGTGACCGGCAACGTGCACGCGCCGCGCAACTATGAAGTGCTGATCGGCACGCCGATGGACGAATTGCTCAAACTGGCGACGCCGCACCCGGACACCGACGGCATCATCATGGGTGGCCCGATGATGGGCTTTCTGGTGCCCGATGTCGGCGTCCCGGTGGTCAAGGCGACCAACTGCCTGATCGCCCACGACGACCGCCTGTTCCCGCCCAAGGCGCCGGAAATGCCGTGTATCCGCTGCGGCTCCTGCGCTCGCGCCTGCCCGCACGAGCTGCAACCGTTCGAGATGTACTGGTTCGCCCGCGCCAAGAACTTTGGCAAGACGCAGGAGTACCACATCTTCGATTGCATCGAGTGTGGCTGCTGCTCCTTCGTCTGCCC
>JAYRUZ010000072.1:0-8498 GCA_041918795.1 Azonexus sp.
GCCGGCGACAACCTGAAATTCAAGAACAGTATCGAAGGCCGCGTGCTTGCCGCCGGCCTGAACGATGAAGTGATCTTTGCCGGATACGACTTGCCCGGCCTGCCCGACTCGCCGAACGGCGACTCCTTCGACCTGATCGTCGTTCGCCGCGGCCTGTGCTCGATGCCCTACGACGAGGCACGACGCGTGCTGCGCGAATTGCTGCTCAAGCTGAAGATCGGCGGCAAGCTGTATATCTCGGTGCTTGGCCTGCACTCCGAGCTGGGCATGGGCTATGCCGATGCCGAGCGCACGGTCAACGAACGTTTTGCCACGCTCGAGCCGGCGCTCGCCAAGAAATACGACATCCCGATGCCGGTCTGTCTGTACACCGAGCGCAACCTGTTCATGCTGTTGCTCGAATCGGGCGCCAGCGTATTGCGCACGCTGACCACCACCTACGGCAACGTCAAGGGCATTGCCGTCCGCGTCTGATGCGTCTGGGCATCGACCTCGGCGGCAGCAAGATCGAGATCATCGCGCTTGGCGAAGACGGCAATGTCCTGCTCCGTCAGCGCACTGCCACGCCGCAGGGCGACTACCGGGCAACGCTGGCCTGCATCAAGACACTGGTCGATGCATGTGAAAACCAACTCGGCCGACGCGGCACCGTGGGGGTCGGCATTCCCGGCGCCGAGTCGCTGGCCAGCGGCCTGATCAAGAACGCCAATTCCACCTGCCTGATCGGCCAGCCGCTGCGCCAGGACCTATCGACCCTGCTGCAGCGCGAAGTCCGGCTGGCCAACGACGCCAACTGTTTCGCGCTGTCGGAAGCGGTAGACGGTAGCGGACAGGGAGCTCAGATCGTCTTCGGCATCATCCTCGGTACCGGCGTCGGCGGCGGCATCGTGATCGACCGCAAGGTGCTGGTCGGCGCCAATGCCATTGCCGGCGAATGGGGGCATAACCCGCTGCCGCTGCCCGAAGGCGACGATCTGCCCTTGCCCGACTGTTATTGCGGCCGCCAGGGCTGCGTCGAAAGCTACCTGTCCGGCCCGGCGCTCGCTGCCGACCACCTGCGCCACACCGGCCAGGCGCTCGATGCTGCCGAGATCGACCGTCGCGCCCAGGCCGGTGATAAGGCCTGCGAAGCCACGCTGCAGCGCTACGAAAACCGGCTCGGTCGGGCACTGGCCGGCGTCATCAACCTGCTCGACCCGCAGGTGATCGTGCTCGGCGGCGGCTTGTCCAAAATGGAACGCCTGTACCGCAACCTGCCCGACTGCTGCGGTGCACACGTGTTTTCGGACGTTTTCTGCACGAAATTCCGGCCGCCGCAACATGGGGATTCCTCGGGGGTACGCGGCGCCGCCTGGCTCTGGGATTGATGGCACAATCCTCCGACCATGGCACGCATCTCCCTCTTCATCGGCGGCATCCGGCCGCTTCCCGAATCAGGTCGGCCGACCGGCATCTACAAGCAAGCCGCAAGCACGGCACTCGAGCTCGGCCCTGAAGGCTTCGTCGGCGACCAGCAGGCCGACCGGCGTGTGCACGGCGGGCCGGACAAGGCCGTGCATCTCTACCCGGCCCGCCATTACGCGGTACTGGCCGAACGTTTTCCCGGCGCTGCAGCGCTGTTGATCCCCGGCAGCCTGGGCGAGAACCTGAGCACCCCCGACCTCGACGAAAACGACGTCCGGCTCGGCGATATCTGGCGTCTCGGCACGGCCCGCCTGCAGCTCTGCCAACCGCGCAACCCATGCTGGAAGATCGACGAACGTTTTGCCAGCGACGGCATGGCCGCCTTTATCGCCGGGCGGCAGATCACCGGCTGGTATTGGCGCGTGATCGAAACCGGCCAGGTCAAGCCGGGCGACAGCCTTGAACTGGATTCACCCAGCACCAGTCTGACGCTGGCTGCCGCCATGTGCCTGTGGCACATGCACCGTCCGCCACTCGAAAATCTGGCCCGTCTCGCCGACACTCCGGGCATCGCCGACAACTGGCGGCAGAAGATCAGGCATCGCGTCGATTATCTGCAACGCCATCCCGACCGCTCCGATACCCCGCCCAAGGCGTTCCACGTGAAACCGGAGGCCGCATGAATCCGCTGCAGGAACGCCAGCTTTGGCGCTGCCTGGTGCTGCCTTTCGCCGCCGGCTATTTTCTTTCCTACCTCTATCGCACGGTCAACGCCGTCATCGGGCCGCTGCTCGCCCGCGAGCTGGCACTCGGCGACAACGCACTGGGGTTGCTGACCAGCACCTATTTCCTTGCCTTCGGTGCTGCCCAGTTGCCCCTCGGCATGCTGCTCGACCGCTTCGGGCCGCGCCGGGTCGAGGCCGCCCTGCTCGCCATTGCCGCCGCCGGCACCGCGGTTTTTGCCCTGGCCGACGGCCTGGGCGGACTTGCCCTCGGCCGGGCGCTGATCGGACTCGGCGTCTCGGCCTGCCTGATGGCCTCGTTCAAGGCTTTCAGCCAGTGGTTTCCGGCCGATCGCCACGCCTCGCTGACCGGCTGGATCATGGCCTCCGGCGGCCTCGGTGCGCTGGCCGCCGCCAAACCGCTCGAACTGGCACTCGGTTTTGCCGGCTGGCGCGACATCATGCTGGTGCTGGCCGGCCTGACCCTGCTGGTTGCCGCGCTGATCGGCTGGCTGGTTCCGGACAAGCCGAGCGAAGGTCACGGCACGGGGCTGCGTGAGCAACTGGCCGGGGTCGCCCAGATTTACCGCAGCGCGCATTTCTGGCGCTACGCCCCGATGGGCTTCTGGTTCACCGGCGGCTTCATGGCCGTCCAGGGACTGTGGGCCTCGCGCTGGATGAATGTGCTGGAGGGCATGGAGCGCGGCGAGATCGCCACCCGGCTGACCTGGATCAGCGGCGCCATGCTCGGCGGCTTCCTGTTCATGGGTTTCTTTGCCACGCTGCTGGTTCGGCGCGGCGTGCGGCTGGAACAGGTCTATCGGGCGGCGATGGGCGCCGCGCTGCTTGCCTTCGGCGCCATTGCCCTGTGGCCGACGCTGGGTAGCGATTGGCTATGGCCGCTGCTCGGCTTCTGCTTCTCGCTGTCCAACATCAGCTATTCGCTGGTTGCCCAGGCTTTCCCCAGCCAGCTTTCCGGACGCGCCAACACGGCACTCAACCTGCTCGTCTTCGCCGGCGCCTTCGGCCTGCAGTGGGGCATCGGCGGCCTGGTCGACGCCTTGCATGGCGCCGACTGGCCGCTCGCCCTCGCCTACCGGACCGCCTTCCTGCTGCTCCTAGGCGGACAATTGCTGGCGCTGGCCTGGCTCTTCCTGTCCGGCCGACGGCGCTGATACCGCCAGGTCCACCTGCTGCATGAAGCCGACCTCGCCGGTTTCGCGCAGATAAACGCCAGCCGCGCGAATCTGGCCGAGCAATTCGTTCTCCGCGGTTTTTAGCGAAAACGGGGCGTGCACCGCAGTTGTAGCCAACGCACCGACACCGCGTTCGGCCAGCGTCGCATAACGGTCGCCATTGGCCACGCCGAGCTGCTGCCAGGCTGGATCAGCCTCGTCGATCCAGCCATTGCCATCGCTGTCGAGCTTGGCCAGGTCGGCGAAACCGTTGCCGCTGGCGACGCCGAACAGTTCGCTGCCATCGTCGGCCCGGCCATTGCCGT
This sequence comes from Azonexus sp., assembly GCA_041918795.1. Classification (GTDB taxonomy): domain Bacteria; phylum Pseudomonadota; class Gammaproteobacteria; order Burkholderiales; family Rhodocyclaceae; genus Azonexus. The sequence continues at coordinate 3,628 of JAYRUZ010000072.1, forward strand.
TGCGGTCGAAAACCAGGTAGCCACAACCGGCGCCCAGGCCGGGAATCTGCTCGACCTGGCCGTCGGCGTCGAGGTCGAAATCGACGCGGGCCGCAGTCAATTCAGCACCGGTTCCGGCGAAATCAAGGACCAGCGGGTCGTGCAGGCGATAGCTGCCACTGGCGCTGCCGGAGAAAGTCTCGCTGTGCTCGCGCTGCATGGCCAGCGAACAGTCGAAGGCGATCTCGCGACCATCGCAGGTACGCACGAAGCCGCTGGCGCACACGTTGGTCGCCTCCTTTTCCTCGAGGGTGGTGCACCACTTGGTCTGCCAGCTGACTTCGCGCATCCGGCCGGCGCCGGGCATCTCCGTTTCCGGCGGCAGATCGGCGCAGTCGGCGGCAGGATTTTCCTCGCCTTTCTTGCCGTCGATGGCAGCCAGAATTGCCGCGACCAGTTGTTCAAGCAGGCGCTGCACACGGCGCCGCAACTCTTCGCCACGGTCCGGCTCGCTCGCCGCGACACCGGCGAAAACCTGGCGGAAGCTCAATGTCTGCTCGACTTCGGTGGTTTGCCGCGTGCTCGCCTCGTGTTGCGCCTTCAGGCACAGTTCGGCCGATTCGATCTTCATGCTCGTCTCCTGCTGTGGTTCGGGCAGCGAACACAGCAAGGGACGTGCCGGTCAGAATTCGAGCGGGTCGACCTCGATGTGCCAGCGCAACTTCGAGGGGGCCTTCAATTGCTCGATGGCTTCGCGCCAGCACGGCAGGAAGGCCTGCAGGGCCGGCCGGGAAGGCGACTCGACCACCAGCTGGCCGCGCTCCAGGTTGGCCAGGCGGGCCATCTTCATCGGCACCGGATCGAACACCAGAATAGCCTCGTGCTCCAGCGTCACCGGCAAGGCGGCGGCGGCCTTCAGGAAATCGATGGCCAGCGCCATCTCCGGCGCCTCGGCGCGCAGCACCGCCTGGAAGGTGTAGGGCGGGAAACCAGCCTGCTCGCGCTCCTTCAGTTGTTGCGAGGCGAAACCGGGGTAGTCGTGGGCGCGCACGGCGGAGAACAGCGGGTGATCCGGATACTGCGTCTGGATCAGCACTTCGCCCTTCAACTCTGCCCGGCCGGCCCGGCCGGCGACCTGCATCAGTTGCGCAAACAGCCGCTCCGGCGCGCGCCAGTCGGCGGCGAACAAGGCCGAATCGGCACCGAGCACGCCGACCAGCGTCAGCTTGGGAAAATCGTGGCCCTTGGCCAGCATCTGCGTGCCGACCAGGATGTCGGCCTCACCGGCGTGGATGCGCTCGAGCACGCTCTCCCACTGCTTGCGGCTCTTTACCGAATCGCGGTCCACGCGCAGCACACGGGCCTCGGGGAAGCGCTGCTGTACCCACGCTTCCAGCCGTTGTGTACCGCGCCCGAACGGGTGAATATCCTGGTTGCCGCAGGTCGGGCAAGCTTTCGGTACGCGATGTTCCAAGCCGCAGTGATGGCAACGCAGGCGCTGGTCGGCCAGATGCAGGACCATGTTGGCGGCGCAACGCCGGCAGCGCGACACCCAGCCGCAGGCCGGGCAAGCCAGCACCGGCGCGTAGCCGCGCCGATTGAGAAAGAGCAGGCTCTGCTCGCCACGCTCCAGCCGAGCGGCGATCGCCGCTGCCAGCGGTTCGCTGACGCCTTCCTGCAGCACCATTTTTCGCGTATCGAGCACGTGCACCGCAGGCAGGGTCGCTTCCGGGTTGGCCCGCTCGCTCAGCAATAGCTGCCGGTAGCGTTTGTTCTGCGCATTGGCCCAGGTTTCCAGCGACGGCGTCGCCGAGCCGAGAACGATGGGAATACCCAGTTGATGGGCGCGGAACACCGCGACGTCGCGCGCCGAATAGCGCATGCCGTCCTGCTGCTTGAACGAGGCGTCGTGCTCCTCGTCCACCACGATCAGGCCAAGACGCGGCAGCGGCGTGAATACGGCCAGGCGGGTACCGAGGACGATGGACGCTTCACCGGCAAAGGCCGCCCGCCAGTTGCGCTCACGCGCCGCCTCGGCCAGTTCGCTATGCAGCGAAACCACTTTTTCACCGGGAAAGCGGGCACTCACTCGCGCCTCAAGCTGCGGTGTCAGGTTGATTTCGGGCACGAGGACGAGCGCTTGTCGGCCGCTGGCCAGTGCCCGCTCGATCAGACGGAGATAGACCTCGGTCTTGCCGCTGCCGGTAACGCCGAATAGCAGGTTGGCGGAAAACCCTTCGCCGGGAACTGCCGCGATGGCCTGTGCCTGCTCTTCGGTCAGGGGCGGCGGCGGAATGGCAGCCACCCCCTTGGCTGCCCGGCCCTTGCGCCGCTCCGGCGGCACCAGGCGCTTCAGGCCGGCCGGCAAGGCCTGCAACAGCACCTCACCCGATGCGGCCTGATAGTAGCTGGCGGCAAATTCACAGAGCGCCAGAAAGTCGGTCGGTAACGGCGGCAAGTCGCGCAGGATCTCGCCAGCGGCCTTCAGTTGCTCGAGGGGCCATTCACTGGTGTCGACCACCTCGGCGATCAGGCCGATTTTTTCACCACGCCCGAAGGGTACTCGAACGCGCAATCCGACATCGTTCGCCGTCGCTTCCGGAGAAACGTACTCGAACAAGCGATGCAGCGGTAAATCGAGGGCAACGCGCAAAACGGGCATAAATCTGCCGGACCGAGCCGCTTTTTCTCCAGAATTTGGCCAAAAACTGACCGGAAAACAGCAGTTTTTCACTTGTCCACAAAATCTGTGGATAACTTTGTGGATTTATCTTGTACGGTGCCGTCAAGTTGGCGTCCCGTAAGGATTCTGTTACTTTGCCGAAATATTTGGCAAAACGTAAATCCGTTATTTTTCAATTGCTTAGAATAAATCCGCAGTGTCAAGATGGACTAGCGGATTTTTTTGCGAGGCTTGCCCAAACTCTGTGCATAAGTCAGGCAAGCCCCAGCACTTATGAGGCTTACTTTCGTAATAGACGACTATGGCCATGCACGGTTTCAACCAGCGCCGTCACGTTGTCCGGCGGCGTGAATTGCGAAATGCCGTGGCCGAGATTGAAAACGTGGCCGGTATTGCCGGCGCCGAAGCTGTCGAGCACCTTCCTGGCTTCGGCAGCGACGACTTCCGGCCCGGCGAACAGCACGTTCGGATCGAGGTTGCCCTGCAGCGCCACCTTGTCGCCGACGCGACGGCGTGCCTCGCCGATATCGATCGTCCAGTCGAGGCCGACTGCATCGCAACCGATGGCGGCGATCTTCTCCAGCCACAGGCCGCCATTCTTGGTGAAGACAATGCTCGGAATGCGCTGACCGTCCTTTTCCTTCTTCAGGCCGGCGACGATGCGCTGCATGTATTGCAGCGAGAATTCCTGGTAGGCCGCGTTGGACAGCGAACCGCCCCATGTGTCGAAAATCATCACGGCCTGGGCGCCGGAATCGATCTGGGCGTTCAGGTAGGCGATCACCGAATCGGTGGTCACCGACAGGATCTTGTGCAGCAGATCCGGGCGGCTGTACAGCATGCCCTTGATATGGCGGAAATCGCTCGACCCTTGGCCTTCGACCATGTAGCAGGCCAGCGTGTACGGGCTGCCGGAGAAACCGATCAGCGGCACCGAGTTGTCCAGGGCACGGCGGATTTCGGCCACCGCATCCATCACGTAGCCGAGGTGCTCGTAGGGGTCCGGCGCGGTCAGGTTGTTGATCGCCCATTCCTCGCGCAGCGGTCGCTCGAAGCGCGGCCCTTCGCCTTCGGCGAAATAGAGACCGAGGCCCATGGCATCCGGCACGGTCAGGATGTCGGAGAACAGGATGGCGGCGTCGAGATCGTAACGGGCCAGCGGCTGCAGCGTCACTTCGCAGGCCATGGTCGGCGACTTGCACAGGTTCAGGAAATTACCCGCCCGTTTGCGGGTTTCGCAGTACTCGGGCAGGTAGCGGCCAGCCTGCCGCATCAGCCAGAGCGGGGTGTAATCGGTCGGCTCCTTGAGCAGGGCACGCAGGAAAGTATCGTTCTTGGGTCGGCTCACAATGGGCTCCGCCTGTGAAAGTCGAAAAGCGGAATTATCCGCCTTTCCCGCCTTCCGGTCACTTCCACCTTTGGCAGGAGCCATGTCGGCCGCCCGCAGGCGGCCGCCTGCTCACTCCTCGGAACGCTTGCCGAGCTTGACGTCGAGCTGCTTGAGCTTGCGGTACAAGTGCGTACGTTCCAGCCCGGAGCGCTCGGCCAGCTTGGTCATGTTGCCCCCCTCCAGCCGCAAGTGATGCTCGAAGTAGAGCTTCTCAAAGGCATCGCGCGCTTCGCGCAAGGGCTGATCGAGGAGGGGCAGCAGGGAAACGATGTCGGACGAGGTCGGTGCCTCCTTGGGCATCACCCGACACACGTCGTCGGCCGAAATCTCTTCGTCCAGCGACGTCACTGCCAGATTGCGGATCAGGCAATACAACTCGCTCCAGCTTGCCTCGCCGGTATTGTTCCAGGGCAAGGTACGCAGTGCATTCAAGGCACCGGTGGAAAAACGCCGGGCCGGCACTTCACCGCGCTCGACAAAATTGGACAACAGGAGGCCGGCAATTTCCGGGAGGTCGTCGGCGTGCCCCGCCAGCGACGGCAACGACACCCAGATTTCGCCGATGCGACTGATCAGCTTGCTGTCCCAGCCGTTTTCCGCCAGCGTTGTCAGCGATGTCCGACAACCGATCACCAGTTGCAGACGCAGGCGCTCCAGCCGCTCAAGGGCAAAAGCCAGGTTCATCTGCTGCATCTTGCCGAGAGCAGCCAGGTCGGGAACAAACAATACCCCGCCGCTCTGCTTGTCGAGCACCTCCTGGGTCAGCGCACTGCTCAGCGTGGACAAGTCGAGCCACGGCGAACGCGGCGCATGCAGCGT
>JAYRUZ010000073.1:0-8484 GCA_041918795.1 Azonexus sp.
ACCAGGATGCCATTGCGTTCGATTTGCCAGATGACCTGGCGGGCCGGCATCTCGATCTCGTGATAGATGCGTGACAGGCCCGGTTCATCGGCGAAGCGCGGATGCAGCACCTGATGTACGCGCAGGGTGACGTCCGAATCTTCGGCGGCGTAGGTGGCTGCGCGCTCGATGTCCACCTGGTCGAAGGTGATCTGCTTGGCGCCCTTGCCGCACAGGTCTTCGTAGGCGATGGTCTCCAGGCCAAGATGGCGGGTGCACAGCTGGCCGAGGTCATGGCCCTTGTCGGACTCGATGACGTAGCTTTGCAGCATGGTGTCGTGTTCGATGCCGGCCAGTGCAATGCCGTGGTTGGCGAAGACGTGCTGGTCGTACTTGGCGTTCTGCAGCACCTTCTTGTGCGTGGCCGATTCGAGCCAGGGTTTCAGGCGAGCCAGCACTTCATCGCGCGGAAGTTGATCGGCAACGCCGGGGGCCGTGTGGGCCAGCGGGATGTAGCAGGCCTCGCCGGGCGTGACCGAGAGTGAGACGCCGACGATGCGCGCGGCGAACGAGTCGAGACTGGTCGTTTCCGTGTCCAGCGCGGTCAACTCGGCAGCTTCGATTTTCTTGAGCCAGCGATCGAAACTGCTCCAGTCGAACACCGTGTCGTAGCTGACTTCGAGTTTCTGTGCAGGCGGGGCGGGTGGCGTGCCGACGGTCTGTGCCGGAACGTCGGCCACCGCTTCGGCGCCTTCGATTTCGGCCAGCCAGGTACGGAACTGGTAGCGTCGATAAAGTTCGCGTAGCGTGTCGAGGTCGGGTGCCGTGGCGGTGAGCTGCTTGGGTGACGGCAGCCCGGACAGGTCGCAAGCGACGGTTACCAGCTTCTTGCCGAGCGGCAGGAAGCCGAGGTGATCACGCAGGTTCTGGCCGACCACGCCGCCGATCTGGTCGGCGTTGGCGACGATGGCATCGAGCGAACCGTATTGCGTCAGCCATTTGACGGCGGTTTTCGGGCCGCATTTCTGGACGCCCGGAACGCCGTCGACGGTATCGCCGACCAGTGCCAGGTAATCGACGATCTTGCCTGGCGGTACGCCGAACTTGGCTTCGACGCCGGCTTCATCGAGCAGTTCGTTGCTCATGGTGTTGTACCAGCGGACGTGCGGGCTGACCAGCTGGGTCAGGTCCTTGTCGCCGGTGGAAATCAGCGTTTCCAGGCCGTGCACCGCAGCAGTCGTGGCCAGGGTGCCGATCACGTCGTCAGCTTCGACGCCGTCAATGGTCAGTACCGGCCAGCCGGCCGCCTTGATCGCGGCGTTGATCGGCTCGATCTGGGCGCGCAGGTCGTCCGGCATCGGCGGGCGATGGGCCTTGTATTCCGGATACCAGTCGTCGCGGAAGGTCTTGCCCTTGGCATCGAAGACGACAGCCTTGTAGTCCGCCTTGTAGTCGCTTTCCAGACGACGTAGCATGTTCAGGACGCCGTAGATGGCGCCGGTCGGTTCGCCGGCCTTGTTGCGCAGGTCGGGCAGGGCATGGAAAGCACGGTAGAGATAGGACGAACCGTCCACCAACAACAAGAGAGGCATAGAAGTGACGGAAAGCGACAAACTGGAAATGAGTGTGGAGACCGAGGCGCTGTTGAAAAATTCGACGGCCCGCGAGTCCTGGCGGATTTTCGGCATTATGTCAGAGTTCGTCGAGGCGACTGAACGTCTCTCCGCGATCAAGCCGGCGGTCACCTTGTTCGGTAGCGCCCGTGTGCGGCCGGATTCGAAGTATTACACCCTGACTGAGCAGCTCTCCCGCCTGTTGTCAGACTCCGGTTTCTCGGTCATATCCGGCGGTGGGCCGGGCATCATGGAAGCGGCCAACAAGGGAGCCTTCTTCGGCAAGTCGCCTTCGGTCGGTCTCAACATCCAGTTGCCGCATGAGCAGAAGTCGAATCCCTATCAGGACATTTCTCAGACCTTCCGTCACTTCTTTGCACGCAAATACATGTTCGTCCGCTTCGCCAGCGCCTATGTCGTGATGCCCGGCGGCTTCGGCACCCTGGACGAACTGATGGAGGCGCTGACCCTGATCCAGACCGGCAAGGCACGCAAGATTCCGCTCATTCTGGTCTGTTCCGAGTTCTGGGGCGGTCTGGTCGACTGGTTCAAAGGCAAGCTGGTCGAGGAAAAAATGATCGACCCGGAAGACATGCACCTGATCCAGTTGATCGACGATCCGGAGAAGGTGGTCGAGGCGATTTTCAAACACTACGAGGGGCGTCCGTTCGGTCCGTTACCGAATGAACATGAGATGTTGCTCAACCTGTGATATCCCGAATTGATCATCAGGCGGCACTGCGTGCCTGCGCGAGCGCTGGTGGTCGTTGTGCGGTGCCTTGCCGCCGTCGCTTCGCGCCAATGGAATCCGCCATTGGCTTGGCGCGCCAGCGACAAATCACGCGCCAAACGCCGCATCATCATCTCGTGCCCTAATGATCAATCCGCGATAAAATCAGGCCTATCCCAACGAGGAACCTACCATGCGCCGTCTTCTTCCCGTCCTGTTGTTTGCCGCTCTTCCCGTCTGGGCCCAGAAGGGCGATCTGCAGCCCCTGCCGGCCGTGCCGCCGCCGCCGCCCGAAATGGAAGCTTTCGATGCTGCGCTGGAACCGCAGGTGACCATCGTCAAGAAGGAAGCCGAGACGCGCGAGGAATACCGCATCAAGGGCAAGCTGTACATGGTCAAGGTCACGCCGAGTATCGGCAAGCCTTACTATCTGGTCGATCGCCAGGGCGACGGCAAGTTCGTCGAAGCCGACATTGCCCAGAATCCGGTGCGCCCGCCGATGTGGGTCATCTATAGCTGGTAAGCCTTGTCGGTCTATACCCCGGTCGGGCGTGAGGAACTCGACGCCTGGCTTGCGCCGCTTGCTCTCGGGCGGTTGATTGAATATGCCGGCATCGCCGCCGGCATGCAGAATTCCAATTATTTCGTGACGACCGAGTGCGGGCGTTTCGTACTGACGCTGTTCGAGCGTCCGGACGCCGCCTACCTCGATTTCCATCTCTCCTTGATGGAACACCTGGCAAGTCGCGGCATCGTCTGTCCCAAGCCACTGGCCGCGCCGGATGGCAAGCTCTGGCGCCCGCTGGCCGGCAAGCCGGCCAGTCTGCTCACCTGCCTGGCCGGCCAAAATCGCGATATGCCGGGAGCGAACGACTTCCTTGCCCTTGGCCAGAAATTGGCTGAATTGCATCGGGCTGCCGCCGATTTCCCCTCACCGCTGCCCAATCCCTGCGGCGCAAAATGGCGAGCCGAGACCGGCGCCTCCCTGCTGCCGCTGCTGCCTCCCGAGGAGGCCAGGCTGTTGGCCGATGAATTGGCCGCCGAAGCCGCCAGCGACTGGACGGCCTTGCCGCATGGCGTCATCCACGCCGATCTGTTTCGCGACAACGTGCTGTGGGATGGCTGCGGTGCACTGACCGGAATCCTCGATTTCTACTTTGCCGGTGAGGATGTCCTGCTATTCGATCTGGCTGTCGTCGCCAACGATTGGTGTCCTGACCAAGAGGCCGTGGCCGCCTTGGTGGCCGGTTACGAGAGCCGACGGCAGTTATCGGACGCCGAGTGCGCTGCCTGGCCGGCGATGCGGCGGGCCGCCGCTTTGCGTTTCTGGTTGCTGCGCCTGGAAGTACGCCACCGGCCGCGCCCCGGCGAGGTGGTGACAATCAAGAATCCCGACGAATATCGCGACCTGTTGCAGCGTTTTCGCCTTGCCGCCGAGGCGCTGCCCCGTTAGCATCCCGCCCATGGAAGAAAACCCCGTATTTCCCCTGCCGCCGGCGAGTTTCGATGGCGATAGCCGAGAGGTCGATCCCGGTGCCTGCTTCGACTGGTTGCGCCAAGGCTGGGCCATGTTTCTGGTCAATCCTGGCGTGTGGATCGGCAGCACCGTGCTGTTGCTGGTCATCCTGATGGCCATATCCATCGTGCCGCTGTTCGGGCAGGTTGCCGCCCATCTGCTGGTGCCGCTGTTCGGCGCCGGCATGGTGCAGATCTGCCGCCGAATATCGCGTGACGAAGAGGCGCAGATTGCCGACCTGTTTGCCGGCTTCAAGCACAACGCCGGGCAACTGGTCATGGTAGGCGTCTTTTTTGCGCTCGGCATCTTCGGCATTGCCTTCATCGCTTTCGTTCTGATCAGCGGTGGCGTCCTGGGGGGCGTGGTGACCGGTCGTGTCGGTGGAGTCGGCATTGCCCTGGGCGGCATGATGCTGGCCGGCCTGATGGTTATCGTTTTGTCGGTGCCGGTCATCATGGCGACCTGGTTTGCCCCGGCGTTGGTTTTTTTCCACGACATGAAGCCGCTCGATGCGATGAAGGCCAGTTTCGCGGCCGGGGCCAAAAACTGGCTGGCCATGGTGATCTTCGGTATTTTCCTCGTCGTCGTGCTGTTCTTCGCCATGCTCCCGCTCGGCCTGGGTCTCCTGTTGCTGCTGCCGGTATTTTCCGGTGCGGTGTACGCCTCCTATCGCGATATTTTCGTCGGCGCCTGAGCATGCGAGCCCAAACGCTTCCTCCTTCTGCCGGCTGGCGCTGGCTGGCCGGCGGAGTCGCCATTTTCCGGCGCAATCCTCCGCTGTTATCGATGCTCGTCGTGGCCTATTGGTTCACGGTGATTTTCCTCAATCTGTTTCCGCTGGTCGGCGCGCTCGCCGCCTCGCTGGCCATCCCCGGCCTGTCGGTCGGGCTGATGCAGGCGGCGCGTAATCTGGAGCGCGGCCAGCCGGTCAGTCTGCAGACGCTCTATGGTGGCTTTAACGAGAATGCCAAGACCCTGCTCGCGCTGGGCGGCCTGTACCTGTTGTGCACGCTGGGTATTCTCGGTGTTTCAGCGCTGGTGGATGGTGGCGATCTGCTCCGCTACATGCTGGCGGGCAGCCGAGCCGAACGAGCGGCGGTCGAGGATGCCGATTTCCTGTTGCCCTTGCTTGTCGTAGCTGTCTTGCTCGTGCCGGTGCTGATGGCCTGGTGGTTTGCCCCGGTGCTCGCGGCATGGCACCGTCAGCCACTGGGCAAGTCGCTTTTTTTCAGCTTCATCGCCTGCTGGTTGAACTGGCGCCCTTTTCTGACCTATGGCCTGGCCATGCTACTGCTCACTGCCATCATTCCCGGCGTGGTGCTGGGCCTTCTTTTGCTAATGCTTCCGGGTATGCAGGATCTGGTGACGGCGCTGGTCATGGCACCGATGGCGCTGGTCGTCGCGCCCATCGTTTTCGCCAGTTTTTATGCCTGCTACCGCGACATTTTCGGCATCTCGGAAATCGTCTGAGGCATGAACCCGCCACTCGGCCTGTTCGGCGGTACTTTCGACCCAATCCATTACGGCCACCTGCGCCTGGCCGAAGAGTCGATCGCTCACCTCGGGCTGGGCGGCGTACGCTGGATGCCGGCCGGACGGCCGCCGCATCGCGATCGCCCCCTGGTGACCGCCTGGCAACGCCTGGCCATGGTGCGCCTGGCGACAAGCGGCAACCCGGGCTTTTCGGTCGATGCTGCCGAAGTCGAGGCGGCGGCACCCAGCTATACCGTGCATACCCTGGAGCGCTTGCGCGGCGAACTGGGTGAGGCGACGCCGCTGGTTCTGCTGGTTGGCGCCGATGCCTTCGCCGGCCTGGCGACCTGGCACCGCTGGCGCGATATCTTCGATCTGGCCCATGTCGCCGTTTCGCATCGGCCAGGCTTCCCCGTCGAGTTGGCCAGCCTGCCCAGCGAGGTTGCCGCCGAATATGCGGCCCGGCGGTTGGCCGATGCCGGGCGGCTACGCGAAGCCGCTTGCGGCAGTGTCGCGACTTTCGCCATGACCCAACTGGCCATTTCTGCGACACAAATTCGCAAATTGCTGGCCAACGGCCTGTCCGCCCGATATTTGCTGCCGGACAGCGTTCTCGACTATATTCAGACCCATTCCCTTTACAGAAACCCCTGATGGACATCCGCAAGCTGCAAAAAATCGTCGTCAACGCCCTCGAAGACATCAAAGGCAAGGACATCGAAGTAATCAACACCACCAAACTGACCTCGATGTTCGATCGCCTGGTCATCGCCACTGGTGATTCCAACCGTCAGGTCAAGGCACTGGCGCGCAACGTGCAGGACAAGGTGCGTGAAGCCGGCGGAGAAATCGTCTCCGTCGAAGGCGAAGACGCAGGTGAGTGGGTGCTGGTCGACATCGGTGATATTGTCGTCCATGTCATGCAGCCGAACGTCCGCCTGTATTACAACCTGGAAGAGCTCTGGCAGATGACGCCGGCGCAACGCCGCAAGGCCGCTGCGGAGCAGGCAGCCAGCGAATGAAGCTGACCATCCTCGCTGTCGGTCACCGGCAGCCGGATTGGGTCAGTGCGGGTTGTGCCGAATACCTGAAGCGCATGCCACGCGAACTGCCGCTCAATGTCGTCGAGATCAAGCCGGAGCCGCGCGGGTCGAAAACACGCGAGCAATTGCTGGCAGCCGAGAAGATGCGCATCCGCGATGCGCTGCCGGGCAGTCCGCGGCTGGTCGTTCTCGACGAGCGCGGCGATGATTTGACCACGCTCAAGCTGGCCAAGCGCCTGGAAGCCTGGATGCTGGACGGGCGCGATGTCGCCCTGCTGATTGGCGGGGCCGATGGCCTGGATGATGAATTCAAGCAAAATGCCGACGACAAGCTGCGTTTGTCGAGCTTGACCCTTCCGCATGGCATGGCCCGGTTGCTATTATGTGAACAGTTGTATCGAGCTGTCAGTGTCCTGAAGAATCATCCATATCACCGGGAGGGTTGATGCGTATTTATCTGGCCTCGCGCAGTCCGCGCCGCCGCGAACTGTTGCATCAGATCGGCATCGATTTCGATACCGTTGTCTTTCGCGATGGCGACCGTGCCGATGAGGCAACCGACGAGACGCCCTTGCCGGCGGAGAGTGCCGAGGTCTATGTCGAGCGTATCGCCCGTGCCAAGGCCATCCATGGTCTGAAGATCATTACCGATCGCAAACTGCCGATGCGGCCTGTGCTCTCGGCCGATACCACGCTGGAGTTCGAGGGGAAGATCATCGGCAAGCCGGTCGATATCGCGGATGCGACGGCTATCCTGAAGCGCCTGTCGGGCAAGACGCATCGCGTGCTGACCGGGGTGGCGATCAACCATATGGGCCGTACCGAATACGTGCTGTCGGTCAGCGAGGTTCGCTTCAGGACACTCGACGATGAAGAAATTCGCCACTACGTGATGAGCGGCGAGCCGATGGACAAGGCCGGCGCCTACGGTATCCAGGGCTTGGCCGGGCTGTTCGTCGAGCATCTGGCCGGCAGCTATACCGGTGTGATGGGTTTGCCCGTTTGCGAAACCGGCGAGTTGCTCAAGAGCCTCGGCTTCCGGCCGCTCTGAGCCAGTCCGCGGCTTCCGCTGCGCCGTCCATCGACGGCTGCGGCGGAGGAGGCTGGCGCCACAGTTCGCCCAAAGGCGTTTCCACCTCGCCGCTGACCAGTTTCTCCGCTTCAATCTCGACACATTGGCCGTGCTGTTTGAGCCAGTCGATCAGGCACGCCTGTTCCGGCCAGTCCTCCCATCGCTGATAGAGCACCGGCGTGCCGTTGCACGCGGCTTCGGTGAAGGTGCCATAGCCCGGCTTGGTGATCACGGCATCGGCAGAAGCGAGCAGGTCGGTAAAACTCAGCCCCAGGCTTTCCCACGCGATGGCGTCGGGGTGAGTACATCGCCAATCCCGTGAAACCAACCAGCGGATGCCGGGAATGCTCGGCCATGTGTCGACCGGCAAGCGATGGGCGATACCCCCCATGGCTACCAGCACGGCCTTGTCGTCAGCAAATGGTAGCGGATGGCGCAGACCGCAGGCTGCGATCGGTGCGATGTCGCGGACGTGCGGGAAATCCGGCATCGCCATGCCGGGCGTGACGCGCAGGAAGGCGTTGGCACCCAGGTAGGCTTCGAGAATCTGGCGATGAATGGCCGCCGCCCACGGCTCTTGGCCGAAAAAATGCTGGAACAGATCGGCCCAGTTCAGCGAGCACAGGCTGGCGCAGGGGATTCCGGCCTGCGCTGCACCGGCCAGCGGCAGGTAGCTGACGTTGCTCAGCACGAAATCAGGTGATAGCCGCTTCTGGAAGGCCGCTTCGGCGGCGATGCGCTCGGGCCAACGGGCGTGGGCATGCTGGTAAGCTTGGGCGCTCGCCGCACGGTCGACCTGCGTGGCGTCTACCATGGCAAAACCGAAATCGGTGTTGTCGGCGATGAGTTCGAATGGCTGACGGATGCGCTGCTGCAGTTGGTCCGCCGGCAGGCGGGTGCGCAGTGTCAGGCGCAGGTCGGGGATGCGTTCGCTCAGGGCCTCGAGCACCGGTGCGGTGATCGCCAGATGCCCGAAGCCGTGGCTGGAGATGTCTACGAAAAGGTGCAAGTCAGCAGTTCTTGAAAACCGGCTTGCGCTTCTCGACGAAGGCGGCCAT
>JAYRUZ010000074.1:0-8438 GCA_041918795.1 Azonexus sp.
ACCCGGAAGTGCGGGTCAATCTGAACCTGAGCGACCGCCTGGTCGATTTGATCAACGAGAATATCGACTGCGCCATCCGCATCGGCGAACTGACCGATTCCAGCCTGGTCAGCGTGCGCCTGGGCGAGATGCGGCGCATGGTGGTGGCCAGCCCGGCCTATCTGGTCGAGCATGGCGTGCCGCGCACGCCGGACGATCTGGCCAAGCACAACTGCCTTTCGCTCGGCCAGCAGCGCGGCTGGGTGTTCAAGCGCCCGGAGAGCGGCGAGGTGGAAACGATCAAGGTCGGCGGCACCTTCGAATGCAACGACGGCGCCGTCCTGCACGAATGGGCTCTGGCCGGGCGTGGCCTGGCCTGGCGCTCGCTGTGGGAAGTCGGGCGCGATTTGAAGGAAGGTCGGCTGACCTCGGTGCTCGACGCCTGGCAGGCGCCGCCGATGGGCATTTACGCGGTCTTTCCGCAACGCCGCCATCTGCCGCTGCGTGTCCGGCTGTTCATTGACCTGCTCAAGGAAAACTACGGCAACGCCGCCTACTGGGAGCTGCGCTGATGAAGGTGCCGGTCTATCGCGCGCTTGGGGCGGTCTCGGTGTTGCTCGGCATCATCGGCGCCTTCCTGCCGCTGCTGCCGACCACGCCTTTCCTGATCCTGGCCGCCTGGTTCTTCGCCCGCTCGCATCCCGAGTGGGAGGCCAAGCTGCTGGCGCACCCGAAGTTCGGCCCGGCCATCCGCGCCTGGCGCGATCATCAGGCCATCCCGCGCGTGGCCAAATGGGCGTCGACGATCATGATGTCGATCAGTGTGATCGGTTCCTGGTTCATCCTGCCTGAACCCTGGGGCTACGGCCCGGCAGTCGTGTGCGGCATGGTCGCGGCCTGGATGTGGACGCGACCGTCGGTATGAAGGTGGCTGCGGTTTTTGCCCATTTTGGCCGGTGCACCGCAGCAGTGACCGTCGGGCGTGTCGGTCAGCCCGATTTGACCGGGAATTGCTCGATCGGCACCGGGCGCCCGAACAGATAACCCTGGAAGGCATTGCAGCCGCGACTGACCAAGGCATGGTGTTGGTCGTCGGTTTCGACACCTTCGGCGACGACCTTCAGTTCGAAGGAGCGGCCCAGCGCGATAACCGTTTCGGCAATGGCCGCATCGTTCGGATTGCTGCCGATGTCCTGCACGAAGCTGCGGTCGATCTTGATCTGGTCGAGCGGCAACTGCTTCAGGTAGCTGAGCGATGAGTAACCGGTGCCGAAGTCGTCCAGTGCCAGACTGACGCCGATATCGTCCTTCAGTCGGCGCATGCGCTCGATGCTCAGTTCCATGTCGTCGAGCAGCAGAGATTCGGTGATTTCCAGTTTCAGCCGGTCGGCCGGCGTACCGCTTTCCTGCAGGGCGAGCGCCACGCTGTCGACGAAACCGGGGTCGCGGAACTGCATGGCGCTGACGTTGATCGCCAGGATCAGATTGGCCGTGGCCGGGTGTCGGCTCCAGGCGGCGAGTTGGCGACAGGCTTCGGCCAGCACCCATTGGCCGATCGGGAGGATCAGGCGGCAGTCTTCGGCGATGGCGATGAAGGCGCCGGGAGCGACTTCGCCGCGGATCGGGTGGCGCCAGCGGAGCAGGGCTTCCGCGCCGAAGATACGGCCGTCGCCGTCGACCTGCGGTTGATAGTGCAGCACGAATTGATCTTCCTGCAGCGCGGTGCGCAATTCGCGCTCGATTTCAGCGCGCTCCTCGACTTCGGTCTGCATGGCCGGATCGAAGAAGCACAGCGAGTTCTTGCCGGCCTCCTTGGCCTTGTACATGGCCATGTCCGCCGATTTGAGCAGGTGCTCGACGGTTTCTCCGCGGTCGCGGAAGGGGATGACGCCGATGCTCGCCGTGCAGTGATGGGCCAGGTTGCCAAAGCGATATGCCTGGCCGAGCGATTCGAGTATGTTGCGGCCGATATGTTCGATCTGGGCAATGGCTTCGTGCAGGTTTTCGCTCAGGTCCTCGAGCAGGATGACGAACTCGTCGCCGCCCAGGCGGGCCACTGTGTCGTTCGAGCGCACGGCATCGCGCAGGCGCAAGGCAACCTGGCGCAGCAACTGGTCGCCGACGTCGTGGCCCATGGTGTCGTTCAGCGTCTTGAAATTGTCGAGGTCGATGAACAGCACGGCCGCGTGCTCGCGCCGGCGGCGGGCAGCGATCAGGGCCTTGTCCAGGCGCTCGGCGAGCAGGCGGCGATTCGGCAGGTGGGTCAGCGGGTCGTAGAAGGCGAGAAACTGAATCTGCTCCTCGGCTTCCTTGCGCTGGGTAATATCGAGGAAGGCGGCGACGTAATGCGTCACCTCTCCCTCCGAGGAACGTACCGCAGAAATGGTCAGCCACTCCGGGTAGATCTCGCCGTTCTTGCGGCGATTCCAGATTTCTCCGTGCCAGTGCCCCTGCGCCTGCAGCGTGACCCACATCTGCTGATAGAAGCTCTGGTCGTGATAACCCGATTTGAGCAGCGACGGCGTTTCGCCGACGGCCTCTTCGGCCGTGTAGCCAGTGACTTCGGTAAACGCCCGGTTGACCCGCAGGATACGGTTGCGCGCGTCGGTGACCACCATCGCTTCCTGCGTCTCGAAGGCGATGGCCGCGATGCGCATCATTTCTTCGGCGGTGCGCTCCAGCGAAGTGTCATGAAAGGTCACCACCGCACCTTCCTTGCGCTCGCCATGGTTGATCGGCATGACGGAAAACTGGACCGGGAATATCTCCCCGTTTTTCCGGAAAAACCATTCGCTTCCGTGTCGTTGTTTTCCATCGACCAGCGTCAGGTGCACCGGACAGTCGATTTTGGCGTAGAGGCTGCCATCGGCGTGGTGATGATGGAAAAGCCAGTGCTGATCCGCGTTGATGACTTCTGCGTAGGTGAAGCCAAGCATTTCCAGGGCGCGCGGATTGATGAAGGTGCACATGCCATCCTGGTCCACACCGTAGACACCTTCGCCCAGACTGTTCAGCAGGCTGGCCCGTTCGCGCAGGGCGCTGTTGATTTGCTTGCGCGAGCGAAACAGGTAGAGCAGCAAGAGCAGCAGGAGCAGCAGGGCGGTACTCAGGAACAGGGTTAGCTGTACCGGATACTTTTCGATGATGTCCCGGAAGTCGAAGCGCACAAGACGCTCGGGGTGGGCGCGCAACTCCATCATCATGTTTTCCAGCCCGGAGTAGTCGGCTGGCGGGGAAAATCCGTGGAATTTGCCGGCCATCGCGGCCGGATGGTTGGGCGGAATCTCCAGGATAGCCAGCGTGACGGCCTTGACCAATTCGTCGCTGGTCTGCGGGGCGGCCGAGAACGGCCATTCGGGCACCAGATCGGTCGATAGCAACAGTGGAAAGTCGGCGAGATTGCGGCTGTTGATGATCTTGATTTGCTCGCGCTTCAGTTTGCCTTCGCCGACCAGCGATTCAACGAGGCCGGTCCGAACGAAGCCGACATCGGCACGTCCGCTCATCACTTCGTCCACCACCTTGTCCTGCGGTTGACCGGTATAGATGATGCGTTTGACGTCGCGCGGCAGTTCGATCCCGGCCTGGCGCAAGGCCCATTGCTGGACGCGGAAGCCACCGAGGGAGTGCTGTTGCGCGGAGGCGATGGTGTGCCCGCGCAAGTCCTTGAGGTCGTTGATGTCGTCGCGTTCGCGGCGACTGAAGATGACGCCGCCCAGATGCGAGATCGAACGCTCGCCGACCCGCTGCGTCAGTGTCGCAACGGCAGCCAGACGATGCTTGGAACGCAGCAGGACATAGTGCTCCGGCTGCGTGAGAATGAAGTCGAGGTCTTTGCGGTCGACGGCCGCACTCAGGTCTTCCTGATGAAAAGGCAGCACCAGGAATTTTGTTCCCGGGAGTTGCTCTTCAAGATAGGAAGCCAGCGGCGACCATTGCTTGCGGGTGGCTTCGAGGTCACGAAAGGAAAGGATCCCGATACGGACCGTCGCCGATGTCTCGGCCCAGGCAGCCTGGACCAGGCAAAGCACTCCGAGGATCAGCAGCCGTCGACACCATGTACTGCAAGAAATGCGTAGAAAAGGATTGGCCGACACGTATTCCCGTCACCCTGACTTTGGCCGGGAGGGGCCTTGTTCATGGCAATAAGTTAATAATGTCATGAGATTTTAATTCAGCCTCGCCTAGTTCTTTTGATCTAGGCCAAGGTGAGCGTGAAATTAGTCACATAAAAAAGCCGGCCCCTTGTGGGGGCCGGCCAAACGCTACCGGGTAGGTAGCGGGGATGCCTAAATCGTAAAACCGATTAGTGGAACTGTTCTTCTTCGGTCGAGCCGGTGAGGGCCTTGACCGAGGAGGAACCACCCTGGATGACGGTGGTGACTTCGTCGAAGTAACCGGTGCCGACTTCCTGCTGGTGCGAAACGAAGGTGTAGCCATCTTCGCGAGCAGCAAATTCCGGCTCCTGAACCATTTCAACGTAGTGCTTCATGCCTTCGCCGCCAGCGTAGGCCTTGGCGAACTTGAAGGTGTTGTACCAATTGACGTGGATACCGGCCAGGGTGATGAACTGGTACTTGTAGCCCAGCGCCGACAATTCTTCCTGGAAGGCGGCGATCTGCGAGTCGTTCAGGTTCTTCTTCCAGTTGAAGGACGGCGAGCAGTTGTAGGACAGCAGCTTGCCCGGGCAGGCTGCCTGGACGGCTTGGGCGAATTCGCGGGCGAAGCCGATATCGGGCACGCCGGTTTCGCACCAGACCAGGTCAGCGTACGGAGCGTAAGCCACGCCGCGGGAGATCGACTGCTCCAGACCGTTCTTGACGCGGTAGAAGCCTTCCTGGGTGCGCTCGCCGGTCAGGAACGGCTTGTCGTTCGCATCGTAGTCTGAGGTGATCAGGTTGGCGGCTTCGGCATCGGTACGGGCCAGGATCAGGGTCGGAACACCCATGACGTCGGCGGCGAAACGAGCGGAGATCAGCTTTTCGACGGCTTCGCGGGTCGGCACGAGCACCTTGCCACCCATGTGGCCGCACTTCTTGGCAGCAGCCAGCTGGTCTTCGAAGTGAACACCGGCAGCGCCCGAGGCGATCATGTTCTTCATCAGTTCGAAAGCGTTCAGAACGCCACCGAAACCGGCTTCGGCATCGGCAACGATCGGCAGGAAGTAGTCGATGAAGCCTTCGTCGCCCGGATTGATGCCACGCGACCACTGGATTTCGTCAGCGCGCTTGAAGGTGTTGTTGATGCGGCGAACCATGGTCGGCACGGAGTCGTAGGCGTACAACGACTGGTCCGGGTACATGGTTTCGGAGGTGTTGCCGTCGGCAGCGACTTGCCAGCCGGACAGATACACGGCTTCCAGGCCAGCCTTGGCCTGTTGCATGGCTTGACCGGCGGTGATGGCGCCGAAGGCGTTCACGTAGCCCTTCTTGGCGCCGCCGTTGACCTTGTCCCAGAGGACCTTGGCGCCGCGCTGGGCCAGGGTGTATTCCGGCTGCAGGGAGCCGCGCAGACGGACGACGTCAGCTGCGGAATAGCCGCGCTTGACGAGCTTCCAGCGGGGGTTTTCAGCCCAGTCTTTTTCGAGGGCGGCGATTTGCTGTTCGCGAGTGCTCATGTGAATACCTCAAGTGTTAGGTTGGGTTACGGTCTTTGTTGCATCCAGCCCCGATGGGCTTGGACGATGAGTGAAGTATAGAAGTATTTCTGCAGGGCAGCAATAGTCTTATATAAGACATAAGACATTATTTTTTTACTTAAAAACAGTTGGTTATTGTTGCGTTTTCACGATACGAAACGATATTCGCTACCGTGAAATGCGGTGCAGCATTTTTGCCATGCCGATTGAATGGTCGCAGCTATGAAAATGGCAAAATCCATTGGTCATGGCTAACTGTAATTGAGTTTGTTACTTATTGACCAAATTGTTAAATCAGGGTTGAATTCGACGAATTTCCCTGGTGACGGTTTAGAAATATGGAACTCCTGCGGCGCCTCTACGACTGGAATGAGCGAACCTTCTGGAATTCGCTGACCAAGAAACTGATGAGTTTCTTGCTGCTGTTCTTTATCGATGTCGCCTATCTGGGCGTCTACTTCCGCCAGAAGGCGCTGGTCGCCGAAGAGGTGGCCAAGGCTGGGGCGCCGAGCGAAGCCTTGCAGCGCATCGTGGCCAGCATGGATGCCGGGCTGACGCTGATGATTTCTCTGACGGTCGTCGCGCTGCTTTGGAATGTGCTGCAGATCCTCTACATCCGCCACCTGATTCTGCGACCGGTCCGGATCATTTCGTCGATCTTCGACGAGATCGGTCGGGGCGAGGGCGATTTCTCGCGCAACCTGCCGACCATCACGCACGACGAATTGCGCACGCTGGCCGAGTCCTACAACCGCTTTGCCGACAAGATGCGCGAGATCATCAGCGAAGTGCGCAAGATGAGCGTGAACATTGCCCGCGAGGCGGTCGTCGTCAAGAAGTCGGTTGCTTCGACCGCCGTTCGTGCCACGCAGCAGGGGGAAATCGCCAATGCCGTGTTCGGCGCCAGTAACGAGGCGACGCAGGCGATCCACGAGGTGTCTTCCGCCACCGAACTGATTTCGAATTCGACCGATGCCAACCTGAGTACTGCGCGTTCCTCGCTTGGCGAGATGCAGGATATCGTCAGCAAGGTGCAGGTGGTCAGCGACAAGCTCTCGCAATTCAATGACACGGTTGGCCACCTGGCCAAGCGTTCGGACAGCATTCGCCAGATCGCCGGCCTGATTCGCGAGATTGCCGATCAGACGAATCTTCTGGCGTTGAATGCTGCCATTGAGGCAGCGCGGGCCGGTGAGATGGGGCGCGGTTTTGCCGTGGTGGCGGACGAGGTGCGCAAGCTGGCCGAGCGCGTCAACGTGGCGACGCAGGAGATTACCGACAATATCGGCGGCATGATCGCGCTGGTTCAGGACACGCAGCGCGAGAACGAGATCATCAACGGCGACATTCGGCAGACCCGAGCCGTGGTCGAGCGCTCTTCCGGCGAGTTCAGCCGCATGGTCGGCGATTTCGAGCGGACGGGCGATCAGCTGAGCCAGATTGCCACCGCCATGGAACAACTGACGGCGACCAACGGCCAGGTGCACGAGGCAGTCATCCAGGTGCACGAGTTGTCCGGCGAAGTGGCCGGCAGCATGAAGTCTTCCGAGCAGACGACGCAGGCGCTGAGCCAGGCAACCGAGAGCGTGCAGGAATTGGTATCGCGCTTCAAGATCGGGCGCGGGGCTTTCGACTTCAACGTCGATCAGGCACGGGTTTTCCGCGATGCCATCCAGGACAAGCTGGTGGCTTTGGCGCAGAGCGGCGTCAATATCTGGGACCAGACCTATCGTCCGATTCCCAACACTAGCCCGCAAAAATACGACGTCAGTTATTGCTCCGCCTTCGAGCAACAGGTTCAGCCACTGTTCGAGCGCGCGCTGCATGCCCTGCGCGGCGGTGTCTATGCGCTGGTGGTCGATACCCGCGGTTACGGGGCGATTCACAACCAGAAATACTCGCGGCCGTTGAGTGGCAACTACGAGGCCGACCTCGTCGGCAACCGTACCAAGCGCATCTGGGACGACGTCACCGGCCAGCGCGGCGCCAAGAACCAGCAGCCGATGCTGGTCCAGACCTATGCCCGCGATACCGGCGAGATTCTTTCCGAAATCAACATGCCGATCATGGTCGGCGGCAAGCACTGGGGCACGGTGCGGGTCGGCTGCGAGAGTTCGGTGCTGCTCGAAGGGTAAACAGGGCACTGCTGCGGTGCACGGGCCAAAATGGCAAAAAACCGGGGATTCCCCGGTTTTTTATTTTCAATCGACCCGCTTTAAACCAGCGGTTGGCTCGAAACCAGGATGCCGTCCTCGTCGGCGTAGAGATATTCGCCGGGCTGGAAGGTGACGCCGCCGAAAGTGACGGCGATGTTCCTGTCGCCGACGCCCTTCTTGATGCTCTTTTGCGGGTGGGTGTTCAGTGAGCGCATGCCGATGTCGATGCCGTTGATATCGCCGGAATCGCGAATACAGCCGTAAACCACGACGCCTTCCCAGCCGTTCTTCTGGGCCAGGATGGCCAACTGGTCGCCGACCAGGGCGCAGCGCAGCGAGCCGCCGCCGTCGATGACCAGCACCTTGCCCTGGCCGTCCTCGCCGAAGGCCTCGCGCACCAGTGAGTTGTCTTCGAAAATCTTCAGCGTGACGATCTCGCCGGAAAAGGCGGTGCGGCCGCCGTAGCGCTGGAACATCGGGGCGACGACGCGCACGCTCTTGCCCAGTTCGGCCTCGAATTCATCGCACAGGTCGGGGGTCTTGAAGCTCATTCGTTTGTCTCCGGAAATAAAAAAGCCGTGCAATCTTGCACGGCTTTTCGGGGTGCTGGCAAATGGTCAGACGGTTTCGGCCGCCTTTTCCTCTTCAAAATCGAGGCTGATCTT
>JAYRUZ010000075.1:0-8397 GCA_041918795.1 Azonexus sp.
AGTTGCGTGCCTTGTACAGCTCGTCGTGCAGCCAGCTGTTCTTGAAGGCCTCGGGGTAGGCGGTCAGTTCGTCGCGTTCGCGTTCCGCCTGCAGGGCGGCGAAACAGGCTTCGGCGGCCAGCGCTCCGGACTTGATGGCGCAGTGCGAACCCTTGATGCGCGCGGCGTTGAGGAAGCCGGCATCGTCGCCGACCAGCACGCCGCCGGGGAAGGTCAGCTTGGGCAGGGATTGCAGGCCGCCAGCGGTGAGCGCACGGGCGCCGTAGGCGATGCGCTTGCCGCCTTCGAGGAACTTGCGGATTTCCGGGTGCGTCTTGAAACGCTGGAATTCCTCGTAGGGCGACAGGTGCGGGTTCTCGTAGCCGAGGCCGACGACGAAACCGATGGCGACCTGGTTGTCTTCGAGGTGATAGAGGAAGCCGCCGCCGTAGGTGTCCGACTGCATCGGCCAGCCGCCGCTGTGGATGACCAGACCAAGCTGGTGCTGGTCGGGGTGGATTTCCCAGAGTTCCTTGAGGCCGATGCCGTAGGTTTGCGGATCGGCATCCTTGTTCAGGCCGAATTTTTCCATCAACTGCTTGCCGAGATGGCCGCGGCAGCCTTCGGCGAAGAAGGTGTATTTGCCGTGCAGTTCCATGCCGAGCTGGAAATTCGGGCCTTCCGAACCGTCGCGCAGGCGGCCCATGTCGCCGGTTGCGACGCCCTTGACCGCGCCGTTCTCGTCGAACAGCACTTCGGCGCCGGCAAAGCCGGGGTAGATTTCGACGCCCAGCGCCTCGGCCTGTTCGCCCAGCCAGCGGCAGACGTTGCCCAACGAAATGACGTAGTTGCCTTCGTTGTGGAAACAGCCCGGAAGCAGGGTGTTGGGTACCTTGGTGGCGCCGGTTTCGGACAGGATGAAGAAGCGGTCTTCGGACACCGGTGCATTGAGCGGCGCACCGTCTTCCTTCCAGTTGGGCAGGAGTTCAGTCAGTGCCCGCGGGTCCATGACGGCGCCGGAGAGAATGTGGGCGCCGATCTCGGCACCTTTCTCGATCAGGCAGACGTTGATGTCGCCACCTTGTTCAGCCGCCAGTTGCTTGAGGCGAATGGCCGAGGCAAGACCGGCCGGGCCGCCGCCGACGATGACGACGTCGAATTCCATGGATTCGCGTTCCATGATGTCTCCTTTAATTATTGTCAGCTTGTTTTCAATACTGTAGACAGTACGCTACAGTATGGAAAGCCTTTGATCAACTCATTTTCAAACGATCGTTTATGGAACACCGCAAGAAGCTGATTCACGTTACCAAAATGCCGATTCGCTGGGGCGACATGGATGCCTACGGCCACGTCAACAATACCGTTTATTTCCGCTACATGGAGCAGGCTCGCGTGGAGTGGATCGAGGACATGAAGGTCATCGTCCGACCAGGCGGCGATGGTCCGGTGATCATCAACGCCAGTTGCACCTTCCTGATTCCGCTGACTTACCCCGGCATGGTCGAGGTGCGGACCTATGTTGGCAGCATTGGCCGTTCCAGCTTTCAGACCTATGTCGAGATGCGTATCGAGGGTGACGAAAAGATCTACGCTGAAGGCTCGGCCAAGGTGGTGTGGATGAATACGCAGACCGGAAAGTCGGTGCCGGTGCCCGAGCATATTCGGGCGGCGCTGGAAGCGGAGTAAACTCCCCGCCCATCGGAACCAAATCGAGACGTCATGGGCAAGAAGAAAACCTGGGAAAAACTGCTGTCGAGCGAACGCCTGGGGGCGGGCAAGGCACCGGATACGGCCGAGCGTACCGCCTTCCAGCAGGACTACGACCGCATCGTCTTCACTTCGGCCTTTCGGCGTTTGAAGGACAAGACGCAGGTTTTTCCGCTGTCCAAGAGCGATTACGTCCGCACACGCCTGACGCACAGCCTGGAAGCGAGTTGCGTCGGGCGCTCGCTCGGCGCTGTGGTCGGTCGCGAGATCATCGCCCGCCATGGCTTGAAGGATGTCGAATCGGGTGATTTCGGCGCCATCGTCGCCGCCGCCTGTCTGGCGCACGACATCGGCAACCCGCCCTTCGGCCATGCCGGGGAGGATGCGATCCGTGAGTGGTTCCGCAACTCCGGCCTGCTCGACCGGCACGAATTCACGCCGGCTCAACGCGCCGATTTCGAGCGCTACGAGGGCAATGCGCAGGGCTTCCGCATTGTCAGCCGGCTGCAGAGTCCGGCCAACCCCGGCGGGCTGCAACTGAGCAGTGCCGTGCTGGCGACTTTCACCAAATATCCGCGGCCTTCTGCGGTGGACAGCGATTTACCGGGAAAAAGCGGCAAGAAATTCGGCTTCTTCCAGCAGGATGCCGACAACTTTGCTCGTGTCGCCAAGGCGACCGGTATGGTCGAGCGTTTGCCGGGGCAGGCCTGGCGGCGACATCCGCTCGCCTTTCTGGTCGAGGTGGCGGACGACACCTGCTACCTGATCGTCGATCTGGAAGACGCGGCACGCCTTGGTTTTGTGCCTTACAAGGATGCTGAATGCCTGCTCGCCGATCTGGCTGGCAGTGCGGCCAGTGGCGGCCGACTGGAGCGCCTGCATGATCCGAAGGAGCGCCTCGAATACCTGCGCGCCAAGGCGATCGGTTGTCTGATCAACGGTGCCGCGGCGGTCTTCCTGGAAAACGAGGATGCCATCCTGAGCGGTGAATTCGACGATGAGCTGCTGGAAAAATCACCGATTGCCCGCCCGCTGCAAGCCATCCTCAAGTTAGCCAAGGAAACGATCTATACCGCCCGCCCGGCGCTGGAAATCGAAACGGCCGGTTTCGAGGTTCTGGGCGCCTTGCTCGGCCTGTTCACCCATGCCGTCGAGGCGCGCGCCGAGGTGCCGGGGACGCGCTTCACGACGCGCGAGCGCATGCTGATGAAGCTGCTGCCGACGCAATTCCTCGGTCACGGCGGCGAACCGGATCCGGATCCCTATGTGCGCCTGTTGCAGGTGGCCGATTTCGTTGCCGGCATGACCGACTCCTACGCCGTGGACATGTACCGCAAGCTGAAGGGCTTCGATCTGCCGACCTGAGCCAGGTTGCCGCCTTACTGCGGTAGTTGGCTGCGATGCGGCTGTTCCAGCCAGGTGAGGACGGTTTTGAAAAGAGCTTCCGGCTTGGCTGGTTTGGCGAGGAAATCGTCCATGCCGGCTGCAAAGCATTGGGCACGGTCGTCGGCGAAAGCGTTGGCTGTCATGGCGACGATCGGCAGGTGTCGGGCGGCAGGCAGGCGGCGTATCTGGCGTGTCGTTTCCAGACCATCCATGCGCGGCATCTGCATGTCCATCAGGATCAGATCGTAGGTGTGTCGGTCGATCAGATCGAGTGCCTCGATACCATCCTCGGCGCAATCGACCGTCAATTTCGCGTCCTCCAGCAAGCAGAGGGTGATTTCGCAATTGACCGGTTCGTCTTCGACCAGCAGGACGCGCTTGCCGGCATGACAGCGGATGATGCGTTCTTCGGCGGTTTCTGCGGCCAGGGTGCTTGCCGAGGCGGTGCTTGGCACGCTCTTGTGCAAACGGGCGGTGAACCAGAAACGGCTGCCTTGGCCCGGCGTGCTGCTGGCGCCGGCGCTGCCGCCCATCAGTTCGGCCAGCTTGCGCGTGATGGCGAGCCCCAGGCCGGTGCCGCCATAGCGGCGTGTGGTCGAGTTGTCGGCCTGCTCGAAGGCGTCGAACAGCTTGTCGAGCACGGAGGCTTCGATACCGATGCCGGTGTCGTCCACTTCGAAACGGAGCAGGGCTTGTTGTGCGTCCTCCTCCAGGGTCAGAACGCGCAGGATGATGCGGCCGGACTCGGTGAATTTCACTGCATTGCTGGCATAGTTCAGCAGCGCCTGTTGCAGGCGGGTGGCATCGCCGCGTAGCTGGTGAGGAACGGCGTGGGTTTCCGTGACGAGTTGCAGCCCCTTGGCCTGAACGCGTTCATGCAACATCGATGTGACGTTGGCGAGCAGGCTTTCGACCCGGATTTCGCTGTCGTCCAGTGAAAATTTGCCGGCTTCGATCTTGGAGAGGTCGAGGACGGCGTTGATGATTTCCAGCAGATGCTGGCTGGCGGCTTCCAGCTTGTCGAAGCGTGTTGCCTGATCGCTCGAAAGCCCTGTGCGCCGGATCAGATGGGCCATGCCGGTGATGGCGTTGAGCGGCGTGCGGATTTCGTGCGACATGTTGGCCAGGAAGGCGCTCTTGGCCACGCTGGCCGCTTCGGCGCTGGCCTTGGCGGCGGCCAGTTGTTCGGTGCGCTGGATGATCAGTTGCTCCAGGTCGTGACGATGCCGTTCGAGTTCTGCGGCGGTGGTCTTCTGCTCGGTGATGTCGTAGCAGAAGCCGATGTAGCCGATGAAATTGCCTTGCGTATCGTAGCGCGGCTTGCCGTCGTCGCGTATCCAGCGGAAGTCGCCGTCGGCATGGCGCAGTCGGTATTCCATGCTGAAACCGGTGTGTGCTGCGAAGTGCGCGCTGTACACCTCCTGGCAGTGCCGCATGTCGTCGGGGTGGATGCCGTCAAGCCAGCCCTTGCCCACTTCCTTTGCCAGGGGGCGTCCGGTAAAACGCAGCCAGGGATCGTTGAAATAATCGCGCAGTTTGTCGATGCCGGCAGTCCAGATCAGCGCGGTTCCGCCGTTGGCCAGGGTGCGGAAATGCTGTTCGCTCTCGCTCAGGGCGGCTTCGGCCCGTTTGCGTTCGGTGATGTCGCGTGAGGCGGCATAGAGGTAACGCTTGCCGTCGATATCGAATGAATCGAGATTCAGCTCGATATCGATCAATCGGCCATCCTTGCAGCGGTGCCTGGTTTCCTGGGTGGAGGGGGCGGTCAGTGCCAGCTTCTTCGGCAAAATGTCATGCAGCAGTTCATCCCCCGGCCAACGGGTATCCCATTGGGTGACGCTGGCGCCGATCAATTCTTCGCGCGTATAACCCAGCATCCGGAAAAAGCTGTCGCTGGCCTCGACCAGGCGGCCCTCGCTGTCGAGGATGTGAATGCCGTCGCTGGCCTGCTGCAGGTAGAGGCGGTTGCGCTCGCTGGCGACCTCGGTCCGGTTCAGGAAGAGGAGCGTCAGGCGGCCGAGGATCAGGGAGAGGCCAAAGAAGCCCAGCCCCACACCGAGCGCAAGATAGAGTTCGTCGTACCAGTGTTCCAGATAGTCCTTGTCGGCCGTGCCGACGATGGCGATCATCGGGACGTATCCCAACTTGTGATAGGTCACGATGCGACGGAAGCCATCGCCGCTGGCGGCCGTCTTGAACGTGGCGGAAGCGAGGCCGGAGTCGACTAGCTGCGTGAAGTCGGCGGACAGGACCTTGTTGCCGATCTGGCCGGCCGGCTTGTCCAGAATGGCGGGGACACGGGTGATCAGCCCCAGGTCGTTGTCGCGCAGGGAGATGGTGCCGTGAGGGCCGACATCGAAGCGCGCCAGCAACTGCGAGTAGTAATCGAGCGGCAGGGTGGCGGAAATGACGCCGGCAAAGCGGCCGTCCGGGTAGTTGTAGCGCAGCGCGAAGCCGACGATGTACTTCTTGGCGACACGCCCCATCCGCGGCTTGGAAATCAGCAGGGTACGGTCGTCGTGGTCGCGGTGGTGAATGAAATACTCCCGGTCGGCCCAACTGGTTTTCTCGTCGTTACTGACGTCCTTGCCGAGAAAGACCTTGCCGTTCGCATCGGCAACGCGCAGGCCTTCCAGGTCGGGGATGCGATCCTGCAGTCGAGCCAGGGCGAACTGCATGCCCTGCTGGTCGATACCTTGCGGGGTGGCCAGTTGACGCTGTAGTTCATCGGCGGTTGAACGCAGCAGCAGATCGATCTTTTCCGTGGAATTGGCCAGATTCAATTCCAGGGCGCGGGCGATATTCTGGGTCAGAACTTCGGCGCCTTCCTCGTGATTGCGATAGCTGCTCAGCAGCGAATAGCCGGTAAGCACGAAAACAATCAGATTTGAGAAAACGATGCCGGCAATGACCAGGCTGCGCAAGCGAAGACCTGGCATCAACGCACCTCGCGCCGAAATCGGCAAGGCGGAGGCAGCGACATGCCTGCCCGGTGGGTCATTATTTTTGCTCCCTTTTGCTTATGATTTTATTTTTGCCATTTTAAGCCTGTCGGCGTGATAGGGCGACAGAATTTTGCTGTTTTGTTCGTCACCCTATTTGTCGAGAAGATAACAAAGCATCTTGCCAAAAATGGATTACTGTACAAAAATACAGTCAAAGCCTTTTCGCGGAGCAAGCCATGAAACTCACGCCTCGTCAGCAGGAAATTCTCGACTTCATCAAGAACACCGTCGAGGTACTCGGCGCGCCGCCGACGCGGGCCGAAATCGCCAGCGCCTTCGGCTTCGCCTCGCCCAACGCGGCGGAAGATCACCTGAAAGCCCTGGCCAAGAAGGGGGCGATCAACCTGGAACCGGGTTCGGCGCGCGGCATTCGCCTGGTCGAGCAACTCGGCTTGCCGCTGATTGGCAGCGTTGCCGCCGGTTCGCCCATCCTGGCCGTGGAAAACGTGCAGGGCCGCTATGCGCTCGATGCCAACCTGTTCAGCCCGCGCGCCGACTTCCTGTTGAAAGTGCGTGGTCTGTCGATGATCGACGCCGGTATTTTCGACGGCGATTTGCTGGCCGTGCACAAGACCACGCAGGCGCGCGACGGCCAGATCGTCGTTGCCCGGCTCGACGAAGAAGTCACGGTCAAGCGGCTGGAGCGCGGCAACGGTTTCATCAAGCTGATTGCCGAGAACCCGGATTTCGAGCCCATCATCGTCAATCCGGCCGAAGTCGATTTCGCCATCGAAGGCATCGCCGTCGGCCTGATTCGCGGAGCGGCCTCCAGGCTGTCATGAACGCCATGCCGTCGCCGGTCGCGCTGGCGGAAGTACTGGCCCGGGGCGATGTCTGGCGCGGCGATGCGCTGGCCAGCCTGCCCGACGCCAGCATTCCCAGCGGCCATCCCGAACTCGATGCCGAATTGCCGGGCGGCGGCTGGCCGCGCGGCAATCTCACCGAACTGCTGGTCGACCGCGCCAGCATCGGCGAAATGAGCCTGCTGCTGCCGGCGCTGGCTCGCCTGTCGGCCGAGGGCGGCTGGCTGGCCCTGGTCGCGCCGCCCTGGTTGCCGCATGCGCCGGCCTGGGCCGCCGCCGGTCTGGCGCTGGAGCGGCTGGTTGTCGTGCAGGCCGGCAAGCAGGTGGCGTGGTGCTTCGAGCAATTGCTCGCCAGCGGCGGTTTTGCCGGCGTGCTGGCGTGGCCGGAGAGCGGCATCGATGCGCGCGCCTTGCGCCGCCTGCAAGTCGCCGCCGAAGGTCGGCCCGTTTTTGCCGGAATCTGGCGGTCCACCGCAGCAGCGGCCGCACCGTCGCCCGCATCTTTGCGCGTTGCCTTGGCAACTGAGGCAGGGCAGCTTTCCGTGCGTATTCTCAAGCGGCGCGGCCGCCCGGCGGCGCGACCGTTGGCTATATCCATGCCCCGTCCCGGGAGAGCGAACCGTGTTGTGGCTGGCCATCAATTTCCCGCTATTGCCGCTCGAAGCGCTGCCGTTACGGCAATCGCCTAGTGCGGTCGTTCAGCGCGGGCGCTTGTTGGCCTGCGATGCAGCGGCCAGCGCGGCGGGAGGCGCACCGGGGCAGAAGCTGTCGACGGCGCTCGGCCTGGCGCCCGGCCTGCGCGCCTTCGAACGCGAAGCGCTGCGCGAGACGCTCGCCCTCGATCAACTCGCCTGCTGGGCCGGCAATTTCACGCCCACCGTCAGCCTGGCGCCGCCGGATGCCTTGCTACTGGAAATTGGCGGTTGCCTGCGCCTTTTTGGCGGCCTCGATCACATCGTCGAGGCGGCTTTGAACGGTTGTACGGTGCAGGGTTGGACGACGCAATGGGCTGTTGCACCCACGCCGCTGGCGGCGCGCTGGCTGGCGCGGGCCGGTGCAGCGGCGGTGTGCGATGCGCCGGAAGCCCTGCCGGCGGCATTGGCCGCCTTGCCTTGTGCCGTCACCGGCTGGCCGGCCGAGGCCCTGAGTCGGCTCGAAGCCTTCGGCGTGCGCCGGCTGGGCGATCTGGCGAACTTGCCCTTGGCCGGTCTGCGCCAGCGCATCGGCAATGTGGCTGTCGATCAATGGCTGCGCGCCTGCGGCGATTTGCCCGATCCGCAACGCACTTTTGTCTTCCCCGAGCGTTTCGTCCAGGGCCTGGAATTGCCGTCGCGCGTCGAGCATGCCGAGGCCCTGATCTTCGCTGGGCAGCGCCTGTTCGCCGCCTTGTGCGGCTGGTTGCACGGGCGACAGTTGCTGCTGCGCAGTTGTTCGCTGCATCTTGATTACGACGGCGAACCACCGGGCGTCTTGCGCCTGGCCTTGGGCGAGGCGAGCGCCGACGAAGCGCGTTT
>JAYRUZ010000076.1:0-8394 GCA_041918795.1 Azonexus sp.
ACCGAGCAATTGCCTTATCTGCCCGGCCTGGGCGGCACACTCGTCGCGCGATGCCCCGTGCACCATGGCGAACAGGTTATACGGCCAGTCCGGCAAGGCACGCGGGCGCCGATAGCAATGGGTGACAAACGGCAGGGCGCCGACCTGCTCGCCCAAGCGATCGATTTCAGCATCCTCGACGTCCCACACCGTCATTCCGTTGGCCAACCAACCAATGGCGTAATGATTCGGCACGGCACCGATCCGACGGATGATGCCGCTATCGAGCATGCCCTGCAGGCGGCTCATCACCTCGTCGGGCGCAATACCGAGTTGCTCGCCAAGCTGGTGATAAGGCCTGGCTACCAACGGCAGGCCACCCTGGGTGGCCACGATCAGAGCGCGGTCAAGATCGTCGATCATCGGCGGGCCTCCAGCTTCATTTCGACAAAATACTCACGCTCCTTGGGGAAGGCATAGACCGGCAAACCGGTTTCGGCCTCGATCCTGGCGATGGCTTCCGGGATACCGCCTGGAGTTTCGGTCGCCAGCACGAACCACATGTTGAGCTTGTGCTCGCGTCGATAATTGTGGGCCACCTGCGGCAAGGCATTGACCTGCGCGCTGACCGTGTCGTAGTCCCCCTCGGGTACCGCCATGGCCGCCAGCACGAAGGCACCGCCCATGCGCTCGATCTGAACCATTGGCCCGAAGCGGGTGAGGACCTTGTCGGCGAGCAGTTGCTCCAGGCGCTGCAGCAACTGGTCCTCGGCGATGCCAAGCTGCGCGGCCGCCATGGCGTAGGGTTTTTCGCACAAGGGGAAGCCCCCTTGCAAGGTATCGATGATGGCGCGGTCGATATTGTCGAGTTCACGCATAGCGTGCCCCGCTCTGCTTGAACCGGGTCAGCGAAAACAATACATCGTGGGTGTGGGCCTGAAGAGCATGCCGTTGGCGCAAGGCATCGATCGTTGCCTCGACCTCGGCCCGCTCGCGACCGTGGATCATGCAGAAGAGGTTGTAGGGCCAATCCGGCAGGACACGCGGCCGCCGGTAGCACAGGGTGACCGCGCCTTCCTCCGCCAGTGCCCGGCCGACTTCGCCGACAAGCTCGTCGGGAATATCCTGCACCAGCATGGCGTTCGCCGTGTAACCCAACTCGTGATGGCGCACCACGATGCCGAAGCGCTTGATCGCGCCTTCCTCCAGCCAGGCGCGGATGCGCGCCAGCACCTCGCTCTCGGCTGCACCGATGCGTTCGGCAATCAGCGCGAACGGCCGGATGAAGAGCGGCAATCCTTCCTGCAAGACGCCGACCAGGCGGCGCCCGGCCTCATCGATCGGGGCTTGGGGATGCACTGGCCGAACGGCAACGGGTGCGCTTTTCGCTGCGCCATCGAGCGGAAAGCCGAGGTCGATATGAAATTCCTCAAGCAGCGGCAAGGCCAGCAGAGGCAAGCCGGCGGCCTGCTCGATGGCACCCAGGGTTGCTTGCAGGCGCCCCTCGCTGGCTGCCGTCACCACGAACCACAGGTTGTAATGATGCTCGCGCTCGTAGTTGTGATTCACCTCGGCAAAGCGGCTAACCGTCGCCGCCACTGCGGCCAGGCTCTGCGGCGGCACAGCCATGGCGGCCAGGGTCGACGCCCCGATCCGCTTGGGTGCAAAGACCGCCCCCACCCGCGAAATCTTGCCGGCACGACGCAAGGCTTCGAGCCGGCCGAGCACGATCTTTTCGCCGACGCCAAGGCGAGCGGCGAGTTCGGCAAAAGGCGCCGGACAGAGCGGAAAATCGCGCTGAAACTCGTTGAGCAGACGGAAGTCCAGGGCGTCGTCCATCAGAATCCAATGCGCGCAGCGCGCGAAGTGAAGAAGATTCCGGAGGGATTTTCGGCGGCAATCTCGCCGACCTGCCTGAAACTGCCGGTGTCGTAGATCACCACCTTGTTGTCGTCACGCGCCGAGAGCCAGACCTGTTCGCCACGCGGCGTGAACTCCATGTGCAGGATGCCCTTGCCCGGCTCGAGCTGTTGCGCCACCGTGCCCGACAAGGTGTCGATCACATCGACCTTGCCGTAATCCGGGAAGGAGAAATTGACCCAGACCTGCCGTCCATCCGGTCGCGCCATGACGAAGACCGGCTGACCGCGTACGGGAATGCGGCCGACTTCCTTCCAGGTGGCCACATCGACGATCAGCACCTCATGGCGGCCGATCGCCGGCAGGTACGCCTTGCCCTGCGCCACCGACCAGCCGCGCAGGTGCGGCATCTTGAATACCGGCAGTTTTTCCTGGCCACGGCCGTAGTTTTCGAGAATCTTGCGCGTCCCTTTTTCCGGCTGCCAGAGGTCGAGCAAGGCGACGCCATCCTCGCCGAACAGGCCGGCCAGGAAGTGGCGTCCATCCGGCGTCACCAGGCCGTCATAGGGCTGGCTGCCGGCCGGGAAGCGCTGCGTCTTCGGCTGGCGCGGATTGCTGAAATCGCTGACCCAGATTTCGCCCGCCTCGAACAGCGCGTAGGCGAACTTGTTGCCGGGGCTGTCGGCCAGGCCGACGACCTTGGAGAACTTGCCCGGCGCGTACTCGGCCGGCACCTCCGAGAGCAGTTCCAGCGTCTCGGCATCGAAAGCCTTGATACCGCCCGGCGTGTAATTCTGGGCGACAACGATCCGGCCATCCTGCGAGATCGAGCCGCCGATGGCATTGCCCGACTGGATGATGCGTTTGACCAGACGCGCCTCGAGCAGGTCGATCTTGGACAGGCCGCCGTCGCGCCCGAAAATATAGGCGTAGCGACCATCGCGCGAATAGACGGCCGAAGCATGCGACAGGTCGCCCAATCCGTCGATCCGGGCATAGGGCTGGCGGGTTGTCGTGTTGACCAGCGCCACGCGGCCGCTGGCCCGCTCGATGACGAGGCCGAGATCACCGGTCCCGCGGACCAGCGAAGCGGAGGGAGGCGTGCTGGCGCAAGCGGCCAGCCAGGCGGCAACGACACAGGTCAGCAAAAGGCGGAATGCTCTCATTGCGGAAACTCGCTCATCAACTTATCGACAATCCAGGCGGCTTCCGCCTCGGACAGAAATTGTTTCCACGGCGGCATCGGCGTACCGGGCCGGCCGTAGTAGATGGTTGCCACCAGCCCCTCGGCCGGCTTGTCTTTCAGATTGACCGGCAGCAAGGCAGGGCCAAGGCCGCCCTGCAGCGTCATGCCGTGGCAGGAACCGCAATCCTGGCGCACCATGCGCACCAGTTCCTTCTGCCGGGTCGCAGTCGGTTCGGCCAAGGCCACTGCTGCGGTGCACAGGCCAAAAAGGGCAAAAAACAGCCTACTCGACAACGACAACCCCCTTCATTTCCGGATGCGGCCCACAAGTATAGGGATAGCGCCCAGGCTCGGAAAAGCGGCGCTCCCAGCTTTCATCGGGAAACAGGCGCTCGGACTCGCGGCCGCCCTCTTGCGGAAACACCACCGAATGGCTGGTCCGCTTCTCGCGGTTGATCCAGCGCACGCTGTCACCAGCCTTGATACGCACCTCGGCCGGCTCGAAACGGTAACTGGCGATTGCGATCTCCGCTGTCGTTTCGGCATGCGCCAATGAAAAGAGGAGCGCCGCCATCAGCGACACTCCTCGCAAGACTCGCCATCCGGCATGCAATACACGGTCGGATGGCATGACTGATTACTGCTTGGCAGCCTTCACGTCGCCATCGGCACCCAGGCCGATGGTATGGCCGAAGGAAACGTGATGGAAACGGCCCGCTGCATTGTCGGCATGGATGGCGATGCCGAACGGTACGGCCTTGCCCGCTGCCAAGACGGCATTGCCGGCCAGTTTGCGGGTGAAGGTTACGGTATAGGTATCGCCCGCCTTGGCGCCCTCAGCCGTGGCACCGGCCTTGCCACCCTCCATGTTGCGCTTGTCGGCAACGTAGCCGTCAACGGACTTGCCGCTGCTCTTCCATTGCATCAGATCCATCGCACCGGCCGAAACGTACTTGGTCTTCTCCTTGCCCTTCGGCATGCCCTTGGCGTCTTCGTGGCAGGCAGCCCAGCAACCGGCCTGCTCACCGAGCGGCACCTTGTCGTTCGGGAACATGACCGTTGCCTTGACTTCATTATCCTTGTCGGAATGATCGGCACCGCCGGCAGGGGCCTTGAAGGTCAGGCGAACATACAGGTTGCTGGCATCGTAGGCGGCCTGCACGGTGACCGGATAGCTCATGGTCTTCGGGGCGCCCTTGGGTTCCATTTCCTTGCTCGCCAGACGCTTCAGGTCCAGGCTCAGCTTGCCGTCCTCGATGTGACAACCGGCACAAGTCTCGCCCTTCTTCAGACCGCTGGCACCGCTGTGCTCGCCCTTGCCCTGCAGCCATTCGACCGGTGCGGCGCCCGGGTGGAAGACGTTGATATTGGCCTTCGGCACCTTGCTCCAGTCCGGAGCGGCCATGGCAAGCTGACTGCCCATGGCGAGAAAGGCGCCGATCACGGCAGCGGATACGAGATTCTTCTTCATCGTGGTTATCTCCACAAAAAAACATTCATTCGATCAGGCAACAATGCATAGGTTGACCAGCCTGCGCTGCACCATATGCTACGGGGGCTTGCGCCCCCGTAACCTTGCGTCAAATCAAACAATCAGCGGTCGATCAATAGATGTCGTGCTGGGTGTTGTAGACGTTGAACTTGCCGGTCGGCGTGATCATCTTCGGATCGGTGATGACCTTCTTGACCTTCAGGGTCGCGTCGTCATAGACCACCACGGCGGACTGGTCGGTCTTGCCGCCCCACAGGGAGATCCAGACTTCCTTGCCGTCAGCCGAGTATTCCGGATGGACAGCACGCTTGACGGCCTTGGTCGGCGGCAGGCCGGAATCCTTGGCCACGTTCAGGATCGCCTTCGGCTTGGACAGATCGTTCATGTCCCAGACGGAAACGGATTCAGCCAGGTCCTTGTCCGGGTTCTGCGGCGAGTCGGCCCAGAAGTGCTTGGACTTCGGATGCGTCTTGACGAACAGGTTGCCCGGCACGTGCTTCATTTCCTGCACGACCTTCCAGTTGTATTCCTTGTACTTGGCAAACTTCTTGTCTTCCGACGGCGTCGAGATCAGCGTCACGACGTCGGCACCGAGGTGACCCGTTGCCCAGACCGGACCGAACTTCGGATGCACGAAGTTGGCACCGCGACCCGGGTGCGGGATCTTGGCGACATCGACCAGCGCAGCCAGCTTGCCGGTCTTGGTGTCGACCGCAGCGATCTTGTTGGAGGCGTTGGCCGCTACCAGGAAGTAGCGCTTGCTCGCATCCCAGCCACCGTCATGCAGGAACTTGGCGGAGGCGATGGTCGTCGTCTTCAGGTTTTCGATGTCGGAATAATCGACCAGCAGGATCTGGCCGGTTTCCTTGATGTTCACCACCCACTCCGGCTTGATGAACGAGGCGACGATGGAAGCAACGCGTGGTTCCGGATGGTATTCGCCATCGACGGTCATGCCGCGGGTGGAGACGACCTTGCGCGGCTTCAGCGTATCGCCGTCCATGATTACGTACTGGGGCGGCCAGTAGGAACCGGCGATGGCGTACTTGTCTTCGAAGCCCTTGAACTTGGAGGTATCGACCGAGCGCGCATCGAAGCCGATCTTGACTTCGGCAACAACGGCCGGCTTTTCCATCCACAGGTCGATCAGGCTCAGGCGACCGTCGCGACCGATCACGTAGACGTAGCGGCCGGAAGCCGACAGGCGCGAGATATGAACCGCGTAGCCGGTCTTGACGATGGAGCGGATTTCCTTGGTATCGCCGTCGATCAGGGCAACTTCACCGGTGTCACGCAGCGTGACCGAGAACATGTTGTTCAGGTTGAAGTTGTTCATCTGCTTCTTCGGGCGCTGGTCGACCGGAACGATGACCTTCCAGGAATCGAGCGTTTCCTTGAAGCTGTACTCTGGCGGCACATCCGGCGTGTTCTGGATGTACTTCGACATCAGGGTGATTTCTTCCTTGGTCAGAATGTCGTCGAAGTTCACCATGCCGCCATCGGTACCGTAGCCGATGATCTTTTCCAGACGGTTCTGACCCAGCTTCAAGGTGCCACCTTCGGTCACGTTGCCGTCCTTGTCCTTCTTGCTCCAGTGCGGCTCAAGGTTCTTGCCGGTGGCGCCCTTGCGCAGCACACCGTGGCAGCCAGCACAACGCTCGAAGTAAATCTTCTTGGCCTGCTCCTTTTCCGCAGCCGTCAGCGTCGGCGCCGTCTTGGCATCCTGCGCGAAAGCAGAGCCCATGGCAGCGGCCATGGCAGTCATTGCAAGCATCCCCACTACGCTTTTCTTCATCTTTCCTCTCCTAGAACGAAATAAGTCGCGTCCTGATCCCCTTGACGCGATGTTCGCTAGGTTGAACCTCTCGACTTGTCCCATCCTTGATGCCCATCAATCTTTTACCCAGTAGAAAACCATAATATTCATATGGTTATATCTAATATTGACTAGTTGCCTAGTACCAAATAACTAGTCTCGCGGGTTAACGAGCAATAACTATTGGCAGGCGGCGACTCCGGCATTAGGATGGCCGCCCAAAGGCAGAGAGAAAGCATGAATCGCAAAAAAGCACTGCAGCCGGGCAAAGTCTGGCTGGTTGGCGCCGGTCCCGGCGACCCGGAACTCCTCACCGTCAAGGCCGCCCGCCTGATCGCCCAGGCCGACGCCATCGTCTACGACCATCTGGTCGGCGACGGCATCATGGACTTGGCGCGCCCGGACTGCCGCCGCATCTATGCCGGCAAGGAATCATCCAAGCACACCATGCCGCAGGGCTCGATCAACCTGCTGCTGGTCCAGTTGGCCAACGAAGGATTGTCCGTAGTGCGCCTGAAGGGCGGCGACCCCTTCATTTTCGGACGCGGCGGCGAAGAGCTCGAAACGCTGGTTGCCTCCGGCATACCGTTCGAAGTCGTGCCTGGCGTCACCGCTGCCGCCGGTTGTGCGGCCTATTCCGGCTTTCCACTGACGCACCGTGACCATGCCCAGGCCGTCACTTTCGTCACCGGCCACCTGAAAGACGGCAGTGTCAACCTCGACTGGACGGCGCTGGCCCGCCCGAAACAGACCGTCGTCTTCTACATGGGCATTGGCGGGGTCGAGGAAATCTGTCGCCAGATGATGAACCACGGCCTGCCCTCGCTGACGCCGGCCGCCATCGTCCGCAACGGCACGCAGCCTGACCAGCAGACCGTCCTTGGCACCCTGGGCAACCTGCCGCAGCGCGTCGCCGACAGCGGAATCAAGCCGCCGGCCTTGATCATTGTCGGCAGCGTCGTCAAACTGCACGAACAACTTAGCTGGTTCGAGAAAGCATGAAAAAACTGATCCTGTTCGTCGCCCTGTTGGCCTCCGCGCACGCCCATGCCTATACCGGCAGCGAACTGAAGGAAGACTGCCAGGCCGCCGAAGAATATTTCGCCGAGAAAAAATCTGGCGATCCTTACCAATCGATCAAGAGTGCCCGCTGCATTTCCTATGTCGCCGGCTTTGCTGACAGCTACGCCGTCAGCGAATACCTGGCCGGCAAGATTGGCGTCGGACTCAACGCTTTCTGCCTACCGAAAGACCCCGATCTGACCCGCCGTCTGGTTCGTGCCGTGGCCATCCATGTCGAACGCGTACCGCCGAACAGCACGGCAAGCACCGCCACACTGGTTGCCGGCGCGCTGGCCAAAGCCTTCCCATGCGGCAATTAGCTTGTCTGATTTACGGGATTCGAGCATAATCCCGCCTCTACCTGCCCCGGTGGCGGAATCGGTAGACGCAGCGGATTCAAAATCCGCCGCCGAAAGGCGTGCCAGTTCGAGTCTGGCCCGGGGCACCACGAAACAGATAAAAAAGGCTTTCCACAGGGAAAGCCTTTTTTATTGAATTATCGCCGGTCAGTTGTAGCGATATCGCGAGTTTTCCGCTTCCATACGTCTTAGCTGCGCTTTTTCCCTTTCCAGCTGGCGCTCATTTTCATGCTGCCGCTGACGCTCGGCGGTCAAGCGTTCGCGCTCCGAGCGCTCCTGTTCATAGCGACCCCTGG
Source organism: Azonexus sp. (assembly GCA_041918795.1). Lineage (GTDB taxonomy): Bacteria > Pseudomonadota > Gammaproteobacteria > Burkholderiales > Rhodocyclaceae > Azonexus. Next base: position 8,051 of record JAYRUZ010000076.1, read on the forward strand.
CCTCGGCTTGCTGGTTATCTCGCGCGATGCGGTTGCCGTACGCAATATCCTGCTGGCGGTTGAAGCGCTCGAGCGCTTCAGCTTTTCGTTGTTGCAATGCCTCCCTGTCCGCAGCCAATTGCTCCTCCCTATCCTTGGCCGCCTGTAGTTCGGCAGCACGCAACTCAGCAGCAGCCTGCTCCCTTACCAATCTGGCCTTCTCCTGCTCAGCCTGGTTCTTGGAGTAAGCCACGGCACCGAACACAAGCACGCCGACAAGCAACAGCACCTTGAAAAACGGAAAAGGCGACTTATCTGGCAAGTCGACATGTGCCTGGCGGGCAGCAAGTCGATCGTCGTATTTG
>JAYRUZ010000077.1:0-8379 GCA_041918795.1 Azonexus sp.
GGGATTATGCCTGAACTGGCCGGCGCGACTGTTGCGGTTTACCCCGATTGCTCCGGCTCGGTCCGGCGCTTGCCCAGCGGCGACAGATCGGAGTGCACGACGGCGCGGCGCAAGGCGCGCAGCCGCGCGAGCAGGGTGTCGCGCAGGTGCCCGAGTTCGGGCAGGCGGGCGCGCGCTGCTTGCGGGTCGCGGCCATGCAGGCGCAGCATTTCTGCGCCCAGGCGATGCACGTGGTCGTGGATCGGGATGATTTCATGGAAGGGGCGCAGATGGGCGTAGCGCGTGAAGTCGTCGCTATCCAGCCATTGCCCGAAGCGGCATTGATGCGCATCGAGCGGCGGTACGGGCAGGTTGCTGCCCGGCTCGGCCTCGATCAATGCCTTGAATTCCTTGACCCAGCGAATGTGGTCGACCTCGACGGTGAGCAGCGGCAGGTCTTCCGGCGGCCAGCGGATGGCGTCCTGCCAGGCTTTGGGGAACTGCCATTCGGCGATCCAGGCCGGCAGTTCTTCGGCCGGCATCGGGCGGGCGATACCGAAACCCTGGCCGTTGTCGCAACCCAGGTGCAGGAGCAGGGTGCCGTGAGCGACGCTTTCCACCCCCTCGGCAATGACACGACGGCGGAAGGCCGAGGCCAGGCCGACGACGCCATCGACGATGGCCAGATCGTCGGGGTCGTCCAGCATGTCGTGGACGAAGGAGCGGTCGATTTTCAGCGTCTGCATCGGCAACTGCTTCAGGTAGGACAGCGAGGAGTAGCCGGTGCCGAAATCGTCGATGGCGAACTGGACGCCGTAGCGGCGACACTCGTTGATGCGCTCGCTGACCTGCGCGAGATCCTGCAGGGCGGCGGTCTCGACGATTTCCAGTTCGAGATGGCTGGGCGAGACGTCGGGGTGGCGTTCGAGGATGGCCCCCAGTTGCTGGGCAAAATCCACCTGTTGCAGATGCTGGGCATCGATATTGACGCTGATGGTGAGGTCGAGGCCGTCCTTTTTCCAGGCTTCCATCTGGCGCAGGGCCTGGTCGATCACGTAGCGGCCGAGTTCCCCATGCAGGCCGGCCTGTTCGATCTGGGCCAGGAAGTCGTCCGGGCCGAGCAGGCCGCGTTCCGGGTGGCGCCAGCGAATCAGGGCTTCGGCGCCAAGGATCCGACTGGCCCGCATGTCGACCTTGGGCTGGTAGTAAAGCACCAGTTCATGTTCGCGGAAGGCGCGCTCCAGATCTTCGGGACTGCCGTGCGTTGTGCTGGCGACCGGATCGTCGTGCCGGCGGAAGTAATGGATGCGCTGACGGCCGGCCTGCTTGGCCGCATACATCGCCTGGTCGGCATGACGGAGCAGGGTGTCCGGGTCACGACTGTCGGACGGATAGATCGTCACCCCGATGCTGGCGCTGACCGTCGCCATTTCGTTGTCGATCTGGAAGGGCGTCGACAACGCATCCATCACGCGCTGCAGGGTCTGCTCGCATTCATTGAGGCTGACCAGTTCGCCGATCAGGATGACGAACTCGTCGCCGCCCAGCCGGCTGACCGTATCGCCCTGGCGCAGGCAATGCATCAGGCGGCGGGCTACTTCGACCAACAGGCTGTCGCCGGCACGGTGGCCCCAGCGGTCGTTGATCGGCTTGAAATTGTCGAGATCGATGTAGCAGACGGCGAGCAAGGTGGCGCGGCGGTTGCACTGGGCAATTGCCTGGTGCATGCGGTCGGCCAGCAGCAGGCGGTTGGGCAGGCCGGTCAGCGCATCGTAGTAGGCCAGACGTTCCAGGCTTTCCTGGTTGAGCCGGACGTCGGTGATGTCGCTCAGCAGTCCGACGTAATTGGTCACTTCGCCACGCTGGTTGCGGATGGACGAAATGCTGGTCTGCTGGGCGTAGAGGCTGCCGTCCTTGCGCCGGTTCCAGATTTCGCCGTGCCACAGTCCGTTTTCACGCAGCTTGTCCCACAAGGCCTTGTAGAACGCCGTGTCGTGCTTGCCCGAGCGGAGCAGGCGCGGTGTCTGGCCGATCAGCTCTTCGCGCGAGTAGGCAGTCAGCCGGCAGCAACTGTCGTTCGCCTCGATGATGATTCCTCTGGCATCGGTGATCAGGATGCCTTCCTGGGCATGTTCGAAAACACCGGCCGCCAGGCGCAGCGATGCCTGGTTGGCGCGCAGCCGGTAACGGCTGACGACCAGCAGGATGACGGCGGTGAGCAGAATTACGAGCAGGGCTCCGGCGCCGCCGAGAATCTCCCTGCCGTGTTCCGCCAGAATGTCGTTCCAGGTGATCTGCTGGTTGGCATAGGGGCCCAGCCGGGTCTCGCGGAAGAGATCGAGGACCGACTGGTAGTTCTGCGGCAGGGTCCAGCCGTAGAGCTTGGCGCTGCGGGCGGCCGGGTCGTCGGGCGACATCGAGAGCAGGGCGATCAGGATGGCCTTGCTCAGGTCTTCCGAAAAGTCGCCGACGCGGGCCAGCGGCCACTCGGGATAGAGCTGAGTACTGTGCAGATAGGGGTAGCCGCTCGTGTTCCTGGCATCGATGACCTTGATGACCCCCGGCTTGAGCTTGCCGGCGGCGGTCATCGCTTCGATCAGATCGGAGCGGACGAGGCCGGCGTCGGCCTGCCCGGCGAGAACGCCAAGCACGACTTTTTCGTGGTTTTCGGTTTCGAAAATTGAGGCCGGGTCGCGTTGCAGGTCGATGCCGGCTGCCCGGGCTTCGCGAACGTGGACCTGCCAGCCGCCCAGGCTGGATCTGTCCGGGATCAGCAGATGCTTGCCCTTGAGATCGGCGTAGTGATTGATGTCGGCACGATCGGCACGGGTTAGCGCAACACCGCCGAAACGATTGAGCGGGCCTTGCGGTCCGGCCATCAGTCGGGTGGCGATGCGCGAGGTTTCGCCGGTTGCCTCCAACTCGGTGTAGTGGCCGGTATTGGTGATCAGCAGTTCAATCTGGTGCTGTTTGACCGCCTGATTCAATTCGTCGTAGCTCAGCGGAACAATGACGAAATGCTGGTGCGGGATGCGTTTGCCGAGGTAGTCGGCGTGCCCTTGCCATTCCTGGATGGCCTGCTCGCTACCGCGATAGGCCAGTACTCCGATGCGTATCGTCTTCGCGAAATCTTCGGCTGCGCTTGCCAGGCTGACCAGTGAAAGCCAGAGGACCGCGAAAAGGTGAAACTGAGTACGCCAGCGCATCGCAAGGCAAAATAGGATTTTTAATTCCTGCAGTCTATATCAGCAAATCATGATTGCATAGGATACATCGGCTTCCGGGCCGTTTTGGCCGGTACTGCCGCAAGCTGTCGGGCTGCGGGTTTTTACCATTGATAATTCGCTGATCCGGCGTATTGCGTGGGGCTGATTTATAATTGCGGAATGGTATCCGTCGTCCATTCCGTCGCCGCCCAGAGCGACTTCGATCAGTTTTTCGTTCGTCTTTCCGAGGGGCTAGGCCCGGCGGAAACCGAGTCTTTGCGCAAGGCCGTCGAGTATGCCTGGGAAGCCTACGGTGAGCGCACGCTGGGCAGCGGCGAGCGCATCTGGTCGCATGCCCTGGGCATGTCGGTCATCATCGCCGGCCTCAAGCTTGACGCCGAGTCGCGCATCGCCGCGGTGCTCTTCGCCATTCCGGCACAGGATGAGGAGCACGGTATTGCCCGCATCGAGGAACGCTTCGGCAAGCCGGCGGCGCATCTGGTCTCCGGCATCTCGCGGCTGAACCGGCTGCGCCCGATTACCAAGGGTTTCGTCGCGGCCAATATCGAGGCCGAGGAGGTCAATCCGGCCGAGATGAAGGCGCAGGTCGAAGTGCTGCGCAAGATGCTGCTGGCCATGGTCGAGGATATCCGCGTCGTGTTGCTGCGCCTGGCCAGCCGGACGCAGACCCTGCGCTACTACGCGGCCAACCCGGACGACCTGCGCGTGCAGGTGGCGCGCGAAACGCTGGAGCTCTATTCGCCGCTGGCCAACCGCCTGGGCGTCTGGGAGCTGAAGTGGGAACTGGAGGATCTCTCCTTCCGCTTCATCCACCCGGAGACCTACAAGAAAATCGCCAAGATGCTGGACGAGAAGCGCAGCGAGCGCGAGCAGTTCATCATCGATGCGGTGGCCAAGGTGCGCCAGGAACTGGCCGAGGCCGGGGTCAAGGATGCCGAAATCTACGGTCGGCCGAAGCACATCTACAGCATCTGGAACAAGATGCGGAAGAAGGGCGTCGAGTTTTCCGAGGTCTATGACGTGCGCGCGCTGCGCATCATCGTCGACGATCTGAAGGATTGCTACACCGCGCTCGGCATCGTGCACAACCTGTGGCAGCCGATTCCGAAGGAGTTCGACGACTACATCTCGAATCCCAAGGGCAACTACTACCGTTCGCTGCACACCGCGGTGCGCTGCCCGGACGGGCGCAGCCTGGAAATCCAGATTCGCACCTGGGAAATGCACAAGCACGCCGAGTTGGGCGTGGCCGCGCACTGGCGCTACAAGGAAGGCGCCAAGCGGGCGGGCGAGGACAGCTACGACGAGAAGATCGCCTGGCTGCGCCAGCTGCTGACCTGGAAGGACGAAGTCTCCGACAGCTCGGACTGGGTCAAGCATTACAAGCAGGCGGCGCTGGACGAGACCATCTACGTCATCACGCCGCAGGGCAAGGTGGTCGACCTGCCGGCCGATTCAACGCCGATCGACTTTGCCTACCGCGTCCATACCGAACTCGGTCATCGTTGCCGCGGTGCCAAGGTCAACGGCCAGCTGGTGCCGCTCAACACCTCGCTGCATACCGGGCAGGAGGTCGAGATCGTTACCGCCAAGGTGGGCGGCCCGTCGCGCGACTGGCTGAATCCGACCCTCGGTTACATCCACACCAAGAGCGCGCGGACCAAGGTACGTACCTGGTTCTCCAACCTGGCGCTGGAAGAGACGCTGGGCGAAGGGCGCGGCCTGATCGGCAAGGAATTGCAGCGGGCCGGCCAGACCGGGGCCAATATCGAGGAGCTGGCGCACAAGCTCGGCTTCTCGCGGGCCGACGACTTGTACATTGCCGCTGCCCGCGGCGAGCTGAACCAGCGCCAGTTCCAGGCGGTGGCGCGGGGCGGCGACCTGCTGGCCGAAACGCTGGCGCCGGATGAGGTCATCGCCAGGCCGGCCAAGCCGGTCGATGGCAACCAGGGCATCCTGATCGTCGGTGTCGACAAGCTGCTGACCCAACTGGCGCGCTGCTGCAAGCCGGCGCCGCCGGACGAGATCCACGGCTTCATCACGCGCGGCAAGGGTATTTCCATCCACCGCGCCGATTGCCCCAATTTCGCCAACCTGGCCGCGTTGCACCCGGAGCGGGTGATCGAGACCGACTGGGGCGTGCAGACCACCGGCGTTTTCGCCTGCGACATCGTGGTCGATGCGCACGATCGCCAGGGCCTGCTGCGCGACATTTCGGAAATCTTCACGCGCGAGAAGCTCAACGTCGTCGGGGTCAATACCCAGTCCAAGCAGGGCAAGGCGCACATGAGCTTCACCGTCGAGATCACCAACCTGCAGCAGTTGCAGCGTACGCTGACGCTGATCCACGACGTCGAAGGCGTGGTCGGCGTGCGCCGCGCCTAAGGAGCTTCGATGAAAGGGAATTTTGCAGCCATCGCCTTGATCGTCATCGGGGCGATTGCCCTGGGCGTCAATCTTGAACTGTTTGAACTCGATTTCGTCGCCTTGCTGCGCAAGTGGTGGCCGCTGGCGCTGATCGCCGTCGGCGCGGCGCTGTTCTTCACGCCGGACGATGCCAAGAAGGGTTGAGCCTTACTCTTTCAGCGTATCGATCAGCACGAACAGGCGGCGGTAGAACTCCGGGTCGCCGATGGTTTCCTCGCCGACCTTGACCAGCGAGTTCTTGTCGGTCGGCCAGGGTACCGAGATCGAACCGAGGCCGGCGACCGACAGGCCGGTCGAGCTGCCGCCGGATTTCAGTTCGTGGCGCGTCTGCAAGGCGCTGGCGTACATGGTCGATTCCTCGCCGGTGGCCAGGCAGACCAGGGTCAGTTTCAGTTGAACCTGCAGATCGCTCTGCGGCTGGAAGAATTTCTGGCCGCGGATGCTTTGCGGCGCCGAAGCGTCAACGTCGTAGCCCTGGCTGAGCAGGGCGCGCTTGCCGTAGTCGCACAGGACCAGCGGCGGCAGGTTGCTGTGGAACTGGAAGGGCGTTTCGGCATCGAAAGTTTCCGACTGATAGGCCTTCTTGGGCGAACTCGAACAGGCGGCCAGTGCCACTGCGAGTATCAGTGTCAGCAGGAACTTCGGGGTGGGGAACTGCATGGGTAAAGCGTGCTTTCGATCTTGAAGGCGACGTATCTTACCGCATTGCCCTTGGCTGAATTGTTGCAAAACGTTCAAAACCGGGTTGCCCCGGTTTTTTGCCTTTTTGCACAGTGCACCGCAGCAGTCGGTTTTCAACCGCCACCGAGGGTCAGCATCAGCTCGCCCTGCGCATTGTGTGGCTTGGCGCGGGCCGAGCGGCGGCGCTGGTAGTTCCCCTGGCTGTTCATTTCCCAACCTTGCTGGTTGTCGGCCAGGTAGAACTTCAGGCCTTCGGTGATCACGCGCTTCTTCAGCTTGGGATCGAGGATGGGGAAGGCCAGCTCGATGCGCTTGAAGAAATTGCGCTCCATCCAGTCGGCTGACGACAGATAAACCGTTTCCTTGCCGCCGGCGTGGAAGTAGAAGATGCGATGGTGTTCGAGGAAGCGGCCGATGATCGAGCGCACGCGAATCTTGTCCGACAGGCCCGCTACGCCCGGACGCAGGGCGCAGACGCCGCGCACGATCAGGTCGATATCGACACCGGCCTGCGAGGCTTCATAAAGTGCGTTGATCACTTCCGGTTCGAGCAGCGAATTCATCTTGGCGACGATGCGCGCCTTGCCGCCGGCACGGGCGATTTCGGCCTCGGCACTGATCGCGGCGACGACATTCGGTTGCAGCGTGAACGGCGCCTGCCAAAGGTGCTTTAGCGTCCGTGCCTTGCCCAGTCCGGTCAGCTGCTTGAACACTTCGCTGACGTCGTGGGTGACTTCCTCGTTCGCCGTCATCAGGCCGAAATCGGTGTACAGGCGGGCGGTGCGCGGGTGGTAGTTGCCGGTGCCGAGGTGGGCGTAGCGTTTCAGGCCACCTTCCTCGCGGCGCACGATGAGCAGCGCCTTGGCGTGGGTCTTGTAGCCGACCACACCATAAACCACGTGGGCGCCGACTTCTTCCAGCTTGGTCGCCCAGCCGATATTGGCCTCTTCATCGAAACGCGCCATCAGTTCGACGACCACGGTCACTTCCTTGCCGTTCTGCGCGGCACGGATCAGCGACTGCATCAGCACGGAGTCGGTGCCGGTACGGTACACGGTCATCTTGATCGCCACCACCTGCGGGTCGGTCGCCGCCTGGTTGAGCAGCTCGATCACCGGCGCGAAGGATTGGTAGGGGTGGTGCAGCAGGATGTCGTTCTTGCGGATGCTGTCGAAAATGTTGGCACCCTTGCCCAGGCCCTTGGCGGTGCCCGGCACGAAGGGGCGGAATTTCATCTCCGGACGGTCGACCCAGTCGGGCACCTGCATCAGGCGCACCAGATTGACCGGGCCGTGCACGCGGTAAAGGTCGGCCTGGCTCAGGCCGAACTGTTCGAGCAGGTACTCGGTCATCGCTTCCGAACAGTTGTCGGCCACTTCGAGGCGGACGGCGTTGCCGAAGTGGCGCTGCGGCAGTTCGCCCTGCAGCTTGGTGCGCAGGTTGGTGACTTCTTCCTCATCGACGAAGAGATCGGAATTGCGCGTGGCGCGGAACTGGTAGCAGCCGAGCACGGTCATGCCGGTGAAGAGCTCGCCGACGAACTCGTGCAGGATGGACGACAGGAAAACGAAGCCGTATTCGCAACCGGCCAGTTCCTCCGGCAGACGGATGACGCGCGGCAACACGCGCGGCGCCTGGACGATGGCGGCGTTGGAACTGCGGCCGAAAGCATCCTTGCCTTCCAGTTCGACGGCGAAATTGAGGCTCTTGTTGAGCACGCGCGGGAAGGGGTGCGACGGGTCCAGCCCGATCGGCGTCAGCACCGGCACCATCTCGCGGATGAAGTAATCGCGAATCCACTCGCGCTGCGCCTCGTTCCAGCCCGAGCGGCGCAGGAAGCGGATGCCTTGCTCGGCCAGGGCCGGCAGGATCACGTCGTTCAAATGCTGGTATTGCTCGCTCACCATGGCATGCGCCTCGGCCGAAACCAGGCGGAAAGCCTCCTGTGCCGTCTTGCCGTCGGTGGTCACTGCCGGTGCATGTGCCCGAATCTGTTCCTTCAGGCCGGAGACGCGGATCTCGAAAAACTCGTCCAGATTGCTCGAAACGATGCACAGGAAGCGCA
>JAYRUZ010000078.1:0-8367 GCA_041918795.1 Azonexus sp.
TGCGGCCGGCGTCCTTGGTGGCCTGGCGCTGGCTGTCGTTGAAGTAGGCCGGCACGGTGATGACGGCTTCGGTGACTTCCTCGCCGAGGTAGTCTTCGGCGGTCTTCTTCATCTTGCGCAGCACTTCCGCGGAAACCTGCGGCGGGGCGATCTTCTTGTCGCGCGCTTCAACCCAGGCGTCGCCGTTGTCGGCCTTGACGATCCTGAAGGGCATCAGGGAAATGTCCTTCTGTACTTCCTTCTCTTCGAAGCGACGGCCGATCAGGCGCTTGACGGCGTACAGCGTGTTCTTCGGGTTGGTCACGGCCTGGCGCTTGGCCGGGGCGCCGCACAGAATTTCGCCGTCTTCGGTGTAGCCGATGACCGACGGCGTGGTGCGGGCGCCTTCCGCGTTTTCGATGACCTTGGGCGTGCCGCCTTCCATGATGGCGACGCAGGAGTTGGTGGTGCCGAGGTCGATACCGATGATCTTGCCCATGTTCGTTTTCCTAAAAATGAATTACCGATGTTCGTGAAGTGGGGGTGTCCCGACCAATTTCAAGCCTTATTCCATTTTTAAATCGCCGGTGACTTTGTCGACTTCGCCTTGCCGTGCGACAGCACTGTCTTCGGCTCGTCTTCGCGTCTCTGGCGGTTTATGAAATGGCATGTGCTGCGGTGCACAGGCAAAAATGGCCAAAAATGCTTATTTGCCCTTGGCGACCATGACCAATGCCGGACGCAGGACGCGGTCGGCGATCATGTAGCCCTTTTGCAGCACGGTGACGACCGTGTTGGCTTCCTGGTCGGAATCGACCATGCCGATCGCCTGGTGCTTGTGCGGATCGAATTTCTCGCCGGCCGGATTGACCTCGTTCAGCGCGTTCTTCTCGAAGGCGGAGACCAGTTGCTTCAAGGTCAGTTCAACGCCTGACTTGAAGCTGTCGACGGTTTGTTCCGGCACGGCCAGCGCGGCTTCCAGGCTGTCCTTGACGGCCAGCAGTTCGCCGGCGAACTTCTCGACGGCAAACTTGTGCGCCTTGGAAATGTCTTCCTGCGCCCGGCGGCGGATGTTTTCGCCCTCGGCCTTGGCGCGCAGCCAGGCATCGTGGTGCTCGGCCGCTTTCAGCTCGAGCGCCTTGAACTGTTCCTCGATGCTCGGAATGGTGTCGACGTTGTCGGTGGCCGGCGCAGCGGCTTGTTCGACGGCGGGTTCGTTGCCCAGCATGGCTTCCTGGGTGTTTTCCGGGTTGGACATTCGTGGTTTCTCCAAAAAATCTTGCTGCTATATGTGGGTCGATCGGCCGGTTTCAAGCCTGCGCCAGCAATATTTCTTCGCCGGGGAAATGCTGCCGCAGATTGGCACACATGCTAGGATCGTCAAATCTGAGTTTTTCGACGCAATGGCATGCAGCAAATCGGCAAATACCGGGTGGTGCGCGAACTGGGCAAGGGCGCGACGGCTACGGTCTATCTCTGTGATGACCCGGATAAGCAGCGCCAGGTGGCGGTCAAGGTCATCCGCTTCGGGCAGGACAGTGCGGCGATGTCGCGCCGCATGCGCAAGTTGTTCCAGAATGAAGGCATGGTGTCCAAGCGGCTTCATCACCCGAACATCGTCGAAGTTTACGAAGCGGTGGTCGAGGACGATTTTGCCTACCTGGCCATGGAGTACGTCAGCGGCTTCAGTCTGGAGCAGCACTGCCGTATCGACAAGCTGCTGCCCATGCACCGGGTGATCGGCATCATCTTCAAGTGCTGCATGGCGCTGGACTCCGCCTATCGTCAAGGCATCATCCATCGCGACATCAAGCCGGCCAACATCATGATCGCCGCCAACGACGAGCCGAAGATCGCCGATTTCGGCCTGGCGCTGAACCTGAACAAGGATCTGGACCGCGATTCGACCTTCATCATGGGCGTCGGCTCGCCAGCCTACATGTCGCCGGAACAGATCAAGGGCTATCCGCTCAACCAGAAGACCGATCTCTATTCGCTCGGCGTCGTCATGTTCCAGTTGCTGACCGGGCGCCTGCCGTTCCGCGCCAACAACCAGGCGACCCTGGTTTACCGCATCGTCAATACCGATGCGCCGACTGTCACCGCGCTCAATCCGAACCTGCCGGAAGGGCTGAATCCGGTGCTGCGCAAGGCGCTGGAGAAGGATCTCTACAACCGTTACCGCAACGGCGCCGAGTTTGCCAAGGATTTGTCCGCCGTGCGCTATCAGATCGTCGGTGACGACGAGGCCGAGCAGGATACGCGGCATTTCGAAACCTTGCGCCGCCTCGACTTCTTCGTCGAATTCGAGAATGTCGAACTTTGGGAAATCCTGCGTGTTTCTGTCTGGCGCGAGGTTTCGCCCAACGTTGCACTGATCCGCGAAGGTGAAAACAACGACACGTTTGGGATCGTCATTTCCGGTTGTGTCGAAATCTCGATCGCCGGCAAGGCGCTTTGCCGCCTGGGGGCGGGCGAACCGATCGGAGAGGCGGCTTACCTCCACCCCAAGAGCGACCTGCGCCATGCGACAGTCGTCACGCTGGAGCCAACCTTGTTCCTCGAGGTCAATGCTTCAGCCATCGGCCTGGCGTCGGAAGAGTTGGTCGGGCGCATGCGCGACGCCCTGATGACCAAGCTGATTCAACGCCTGCGCGAAGTCAACAAGATTGCCGCCGCTCAAGGCCAGGCCGCCGTGCTGATGGACGCTGCCGCTCAGAGCGGCTTCTCCAGTTCGCGCCCGATTGGTGGCCTTGAACTGACTCCCCTGTAAAGAAAACGGCCTCCCGAAGGAGGCCGCCGGATAGCGATATCTTCCCGGGTCAGACCTTGAAGCGTCCGACCAGGGTGGACAGGCCGTCGGCCAGTTGTTTGAGGTCGTGTGCCGCACCGGTCGTCTGCTCGACCGTGCCGGTGTTTTCGCGGGCCATGCCGGCGATGGCTTCTATGCTGGCTTCGACGTCGCCCGAGAAACGGCGCTGCTGCTCGGTGGCGGCAGCGATATTGTCGAGACCGTGACCGACTTCGGTCACCGAGCCGTTGGTCGCTTGCAGGACATTCGATACCGATGCCACGGCCGTCTGGCTACTGGTCAGGTGGTCGAGGCCCTCTTCGATGCTGCGGCGGACGGCGACCGACTGGGCGCTCAGGCTGGCCGTGATGGCGTCGATTTCGCTGGCCGAGCGCGATGACTTTTCGGCCAGCTTGCGAACTTCGTCGGCGACCACGGCAAAGCCACGACCCTGCTCGCCGGCGCGGGCGGCTTCAATGGCGGCGTTGAGGGCGAGCAGGTTGGTCTGTTCGGCGATGTCCTTGACCTCGCGGGTCATCAGGGTGATCGATTCGGTGTTGCGCACGAAGTTGTTGACCGAGTCGGCCATTTCCTTGACCGCACGCTCGACGACATTCATTTCATCGAGCAGCACATTCAGCGTCTTGCTGCCTTCCTGGGCGCGGGCCAGGCTTTCCTGCGACTGGTGCTGGACGTGTTCGGCGCTCTGGGCGATGGATGAAATGCTGGCGACCAGTTGCTCGACCGAGCTGGCCGCCTCGTTCGACTTGTCGTTCTGCTGGTGTGAGCTCTGCGACACGCGATCGGCGTTATCGGTGAGGGCAGCGACGCGGGTCGATACCTGGGTGGCGGAATCGCGCACCTGGCGGACGAGGTGATTGAACTTTTCCATCATCTCGTTGAAGACGATCGCCGATTGTCCGACTTCGTCCTTGCCCTTGACCGGCAGGCGGCGGGTCAGGTCGCCCTCGCCGCGAGCGATGTCGGAGAGGCCCTTGCGCAATTCGTCGAGCGGAGCCGTGACGAAGTGGTGGGTCAGCAGATAGATGATGACGAGCAGCGCGCCCAGGGCGCCCAGCGCGACGCCGGCAATCTTCAGGCGGAAGGAGGAGACGGCCGACTCGACGGAATCGAGCGACACCTTCATGCTGACGATACCGAGCACCGTGCCTTCGGGCACCTGGTGGCACAGGATGCAATCCTTGCCCAGATAGTTCTTGGCCGCCTTGGTCGGGTTGATGACGCGCAGGAAGGACTTGCCGCCACTGCTTTCGACCGCCACGTAAGGCGTGCCGGAAGCCATGACCTGGCTTTCCAGAGAGTCGGGGCTGCGCTTGCTCTTGGTATCGGGGCCGTACAGCTTGACCACGGCTTCGCCACGCATGACCTCAAGATCGTCGATGATCGAGAGCTGCTTGATCTGGTCGAGGAAGACTTCGCGCTGGCCGACTGTCCCGGTGATCATCATGCCAGTCAGGCCGGCCATGGTCATCTCGTGGATGCTTTGTGCAAAATCCTTGGCCTGGTGGATGGCGGTGTCGCGGTTAACCTGCGTCGTCCACACGATGGCGCCAGCCCAGATCAACGCAAGCACCAGCCAGATCGCTGCGGTGAGGCGAATCCAGATTTTCAGATCGGCGATGCGCGGCATGAGTTCCCCTTGTTATTCGGCTGCCGATCGGTTTTCGCGTTTTTTCGCTAGGCAGTCAGGTCGATTTGTTGAATTGTGCCAGCGTTGCCATCTTCCTGCAAAAATGTTCCCGAAGTGCGAAGCTGCGCCAGCAACTCGTTTGCGCCATTCTTGATCGAGAAGGGGGTGGCGACGCGGGCCAGGTTGATCGCACCGACGTTGGCTTCGCGCAGCGAGCGGAGGCTGTCATGGCCTTGTGCATCGCGCGTCCACACCTGCAGCTGGTCGTAGATGGCGTCGTTTTCGTCGATCCACTGATTACCGTCGCTATCGAACGCCGCCAGTTCCTGGAAACCGTCGCCGGTGGTGGGACCGAACAGTTCGCGACCGTCGTTGATCTTGCCGTCGCGGTTGCGGTCGAAAACCAGGAAACCGCTGCCGGGCGCGACGAAATTGATTTTGTCCTGCTGGCCGTCGGCATCGAGATCGAAGGAGAAACGCTGGTCGGTCAGTTGGGCTGCTGTTCCCGCGAAGTTGAGTACCAGGGGGTCGGTGGTCTTGGCTGCATCACCCAGGCGAACGCTGACGTTGGTTTCCTCGTAATAGCTGCGTGACATCGACAGGTTGAGGTTGAAACTGATTTCCCTGCCGTCGGCCGTGCGTACGGAGCCACTGGCGGAGAAAGTAGTCTGTTCCACCTCGCTATAGGCGGCATGGTAGTCGTAGGCGATGCCGAAACCGGCGGAGGGCGTTGCTTGGCCGGAGGATTGTTGGGGCGGCGTGGCGGGTGCCGGCACGTCGTCGGCCGAGAGTTCCAGGTCGCTGGCGTCGAAGAAACGCAGGCGATGGCCGGTCAGCATTTCCACTACGGTGCGGATCAGGCTGAGCTTCGGATCCTTGTCGATTTCCGAGTCGCGGTCGTTGGCGGCGGCCTGGCTGGCAGAGTTCTGGGGGCGGGCCCCTAAGTCACCGGACAAGCTGACCCGGTCGCGGGGTTCCGGGGCGTTGCCGCCAGGCGTGGGCCGGCGGCCGATCGTGACGGTCAGGGATTCGCTGACTTCGCGCTGTTGAGCAAAGACATGCGAAGCGCTCATGGCGAGTGTGGAACTGGCGATTTTCATGGGGGCCTCCTCGGCGCAGGTTACCCCCGTGTTAACGGCCCTCGGCGCCTGAAGTTAAGGCTTGTAAAGATGCGGCTCCAGCCAGCGTTTCAGGCTGCCGAGGTCCAGCGCGCCGCTCTGGCGGGCGATCTCGCGTCCCTGAAAAAATATTGCCAGCGTCGGAATGCTGCGGATATTGAAGCGGGCAGCCAGTTGTTGCTCCTCTTCGGTATTGAGCTTGGCCAGGCGGATGCGCGGTTCGAGATCGCGTGCGGCCTGGGCAAAGGTGGGCGCCATCATCCGGCAGGGACCGCACCAGGGCGCCCAGAAGTCGACGACGACCGGCAGGTCGCTGCGGGCGATGTGGCGCTCGAAATTGGCTGACGTCAGCTCAAGCGGTTCGCCGACGAAGAGCGGCCGCTTGCACTGGCCGCACTGCGGCCCGTCCTCGATTTTTGCCGAAAAAAGCCGGTTCACCGCAGCACAATGAGGACAGACGATGTGGATGGATTCGGACATGCTTATTCCTTTATATCAGGTTGTGCTGATATATAGCTGATGCTGTCGAATTCAAGTGGTCGCGCCGAATTTTTGCGCGCGTTGCTGCGCGGCCGGTTCGGCGGTGGGCTGCATCGGCCAGCCTTGCAGGTGACGGAGCGCGATGTCGGCGAGAGCACGGATCCAGGCATCGTCCTCGTTGAGCGCCGGAATGTAGTGGTAGGCCTTGCCGCCGGCCGACAGGAAATCCTGCTTGCCTTCCATGGCAATTTCTTCCAGGGTTTCCAGGCAATCGGCGACGAAGCCGGGGCAGATCAGGTCGACGCGCTTTACTCCTTGCCGGGCCAGGGCTTCCAGCGTTGGTGCGGTATAGGGCTGCAGCCACTCGGCCTTGCCGAAGCGCGACTGGAAGCAAACCTTGTACTGGTTCTCGGCCAGGTTCAGGCGCTCGGCGAGCAGGCGACCGGTTTTCTGGCACTCGCAGAAGTACGGGTCACCCAGGTCAAGGCTGCGCTTGGGCAGGCCATGGAAGCTGAGGATTAGCTGGTCGCCACTACTCAGCGGGCCAGCGGTTTGCCAATGGCGCCTTACGCTTTGTTCCAGCGCGTCGAGATAGCCGGCGTCGTCGTGGAAGTTGCGGACGAAACGCATCTCCGGCTGATTGCGCGTTTGCAGCAGCCAGCGGCTCGCGTCGTCGATCACGGTGGCAGTGGTTGATGCAGCATATTGCGGATACATCGGCAGCAGCAGGATGCGGGTAGCGCCGGCGGCCTTCACTCGGTCGAGTACGCTGGGGATGCTTGGCTGGCCGTAACGCATGGCCCAGTCCACGATTACTGCGTGACCCTGTTGCCCGAGGTAGCCTTTCAGCAGCTTGGCCTGGCGTTCGGTATGGACGCGCAGTGGCGAGCCGTCAGGCAGCCAGACCGAGGCGTACTTGGCGGCCGATTTCTTCGGCCGGGTGTTCAGGATGATGCCGTTCAGGATGGGCCACCAGATTAGCTTGGGGATTTCGACGACGCGCGGGTCGGAGAGGAACTGCTTGAGGTAGCGTTTCAGCGCCGGCGCCGTCGGGGCATCCGGCGTGCCGAGATTGACCAGTACGATGGCTGTGGTCGCCGCCTGGCCGTGGCGATACGGCGGCTCGGGAAGGTAACGGGGCATTTAGTCCTGCTTGTAGGAGAGGGCGCTGGAGAGCAAGCGTGCCGTGATGTCGACGATGGGGATCACGCGTTCGTAGGCCATGCGGGTCGGCCCGATGACGCCGACCGAGCCAACGATCTGGCCATCGACTGCATAGGGGGCGGCGATGACGCTGCATTCGTCGAGCGGCGCGATGCCGGATTCGCCGCCGATGAAAATCTGCACGCCTTCGGCGCGGTTGGAGACATCAAGCAGGCGCATCAGGCTGGAGCGTTGTTCGAAGAGGTCGAACAACTCGCGCAGGCGTTTCATGTTCGACGACAATTCCTCGACATCGAGCAGGTTCTTCTCGCCGGAGATGACGTAAGGGGCGGTGTCGGCCATGGCGTCGCCGGCTTCCAGTGTCAACGCCATCAACGGCTTGATGTCGTCGCGCAGGCGCTGGATTTCGTGGGTCAGGCGAACGCGAATCTGCTCGAAATCGAGGCCGACGAAATTCTGGTTCAGGTAATTGGCGGCGCTGGTCAGCTCGGAGGGCGAGTAGGCCTTCTCGGTATTCAGGATGCGGTTCTGCACGTCGCCGTCGGCCGTAACGATGATCAGCAGGATGCGTTTTTCCGACAAGCTGAGGAATTCGATCTGGCGAATGCGCGCACTTTGCCGCCGCGGCGCGATGACGACGCCGGCGAAATGGGTCAGGCTGGAGAGCAGCTGCGAAGCGTTCGAGATGATCTGGTTCGATGGCAGGCCGTTCAGCGCCTCTTCCATTTTGCCCATCTGCCGGGCTTCGAGCGGCTGCACGGTGAGCAGGCTGTCGACGAACAGACGGTAGCCGCGGGCGGTTGGTATGCGGCCAGCCGAGGTGTGCGGGCTGGCCACGAAGCCGGCTTCCTCGAGGTCGGCCATCACGTTGCGGATCGTTGCCGGTGACAGATCGAGGCCGGAAAATTTGGATAGCGCCCGCGATCCGACCGGTTGTCCGTCGGAGATGTAGTGTTCGACCAAAGTCTTCAGCAGGGTACGCGAACGATCATCAAGCATGCGGTGGATTGTACAAAAAGAAGCGGGGGGCACGGCAACGCGATTTTTATGCAAGAATTCGGCCCCATGAACAGAAGCTTCGGCTCCTTCCGCTCCCCCCGCACCATCGCCCTGGTCGGCAAGTACCACAGCCTCGAGATCGCCGAGTCGCTGCGCAAGCTTGCCGAGTACCTCCACGAGCGTGG
>JAYRUZ010000079.1:0-8287 GCA_041918795.1 Azonexus sp.
GACAGGTCGAAACCGATGGTGCGGAATATCTTGCCGAATTCGACAGCCAAGGGCAGGCCGACGTAACCCAAACCAACAACGGCGATTGTTTTCATTTATGGATGTCTCGTTGAACTTTGTGGTTTGACCAAGCGTCGCTCAGTCGAAAATCAGTGCTGCCGCGATGCGGCGCCCCTCGGCAGCCAGGATGTTATAGGTGCGGCACGCTGCCTGTATATCCATGACCTCGAGCCCGATGCCGGCGGGAGCAAAAGGGCGGAGCAGGGCGCCAGGGGGGAAGCGCAGGCGCTGGCCTGTGCCGAGCAGGACGATTTCGGTGCCGAGTTCGAGCAGCTTGGCCACGTCGGCTTCGCCCAGCGTGTCCGGTCTGGCTTCGGTCCAGGCGGGAATCACGGCGTCCGGCAACAGGATCAGGCTTTTTTCGTGTTTTTCATTGTTCACCGCAACATAGCCTTCGCCATAGGCGGTGAACATGTTGATTCCAGCGGTGTTGGCGAGATGAAGTTTCACAGCTTGTCGATCCTGAATTGCCCGGCGAAATTGCGGTGCACCATACGATAAAGTAGGATTATACCTTTGGCCTTTACTGGCTATAAGCCGCCCAGCCGGAACATTTGCATGAAACACGTCAAGAAATCCGCCAAACTCGCCAACGTCTGCTACGACATTCGCGGCCCCGTGCTGCAGAAAGCCAAGCAGATGGAGGAAGAAGGTCACAAGATCATCAAACTGAATATCGGCAATCTGGCCGCGTTCGGCTTCGATTCGCCTGAGGAAATCCAGCAGGACATGATCCGCAATCTGCCGAACGCGGCCGGTTATACGGACTCCAAGGGTATCTTCGCTGCGCGCAAGGCGATCATGCACTACACCCAGCAAAAGGGGATCAAGGGCGTGACGCTGGACGACATCTATGTCGGCAATGGCGTTTCCGAGTTGATCGTGATGGCGATGAATGCCTTGCTCGATGCTGGCGACGAAGTGCTGGTGCCGGCCCCGGATTATCCGCTGTGGACGGCGGCGATCAGCCTTTCTGGCGGTACGCCGAAGCATTACCTGTGCAACGAGGAAAAGGGCTGGTTGCCCGATCTGGACGATATTCGCAGCAAGATCAACGCCCATACCAAGGCGATCGTGCTGATCAATCCGAACAATCCGACCGGTGCCCTGTATCCGGACGAATTGCTGCACGAGATCATCGATATCGCCCGTCAGCATCATCTGACCATCTACGCCGACGAAGTGTACGACAAGGTCTTGTACGACGGCGTCAAGCACACCTCGATCGCCTCGCTGGCCGACGACGTGCTGATGATCACCTTCAACGGTTTGTCCAAGAACTACCGTTCCTGCGGCTATCGCGCCGGCTGGATGGTGGTTTCCGGCGACAAGCGCCATGCCAAGGATTACATCGAGGGCCTCGACATGCTGGCCTCGATGCGCCTGTGCGCCAACGCGCCGGGGCAGCACGGCATCCAGACGGCGCTCGGCGGCTACCAGAGCATCGACGACCTGATCAAGGAAGGCGGCCGCCTGCGTCGGCAGCGCGACATCGCGCACGAATTGATCACCGCCATTCCGGGCGTCACCTGCGTCAAGCCTAAGGCGGCTCTGTACATGTTCCCGAAGCTGGACCCGGCGATCTATCCGATCAAGAACGACCAGCAGTTCATTTCCGAACTGCTGCAGGAAGAAAAAGTGCTGCTGGTCCAGGGCACCGGCTTCAACTGGCCGCATCCCGACCATTTCCGTCTCGTTTTCCTGCCACATGAAGATGATCTGCGCGAGGCGGTCGCTCGTATCGCGCGCTTCCTCGAAGGCTATCGCAAGCGTCACAACACCAACCATCTCATCAACAAAGACTGAATAATGAAACCCATCAATGTTGGCCTTATCGGCATCGGCACCGTCGGCGGTGGCACCTGGACCGTTTTGAAGCGCAATGCGGAAGAAATTACCCGCCGCGCCGGCCGTCCGATCCAGATTACCGCCGTGGCCGACAAGAATGTCGAACTGGCCAAGCAGGTAACCGGTGGCACGGCCCGTGTGACGGACGATGCCTTTTCGCTGGTCAACGATCCGGAAATCGATATCGTCGTCGAACTGATCGGTGGCTATGGCGTAGCCAAGGAAGTGGTCATGCAGGCCATCGCCAACGGCAAGCACGTCGTCACCGCCAACAAGGCGCTGCTCGCCGTGCATGGCACCGAAATCTTCACCGCCGCCCAGCAAAAGGGTGTGATGGTCGCCTTCGAGGCCGCCGTGGCCGGTGGCATTCCCATCATCAAGGCACTGCGTGAAGGCCTGACCGCCAATCGTATCGAATGGGCTGCCGGCATCATCAACGGCACGACCAACTTCATCCTGTCCGAAATGCGCGACAAGGGCCTGTCCTTCGACGACGTGCTGAAGGAAGCCCAGCGCCTGGGTTACGCCGAAGCCGATCCAACCTTCGACATCGAAGGCGTCGATGCCGCCCACAAGGCGACGCTGATCGCCTCCATCGCCTACGGCATTCCGGTCCAGTTCGACAAGGCCTACATCGAGGGCATCACCAAGCTCGAAGCCTCCGATATCAAGTACGCCGAACAACTCGGCTACCGCATCAAGCTGCTCGGCATCGCCAAGCGTCGCGAGCAGGGCGTCGAACTGCGCGTGCATCCGACCCTGATCCCGTCCAAGCGCCTGCTGGCCAATGTCGAAGGCGCGATGAATGCCGTCATGGTCAAGGGCGACGCCGTTGGCATCACCCTCTACTACGGCAAGGGCGCCGGCGCCGAGCCGACTGCTTCCGCCGTCGTGGCCGATCTGGTCGATGTCGCCCGCCTGGCCACCGCCGATGCAGAACATCGCGTGCCGCATCTGGCCTTCCAGCCGGACGCCATGTCCAACCTGCCCGTGCTGCCGATGAGCGATGTCGAGACCGGCTACTACCTGCGCCTGCGCGTCGAAGACAAGCCGGGCGTGCTGGCCGACATCACCCGCATTCTGGCCGATCAGGGCATCTCCATCGATGCGCTGCTGCAGCGCGAGCCGGAGGAGGGCGAGGGCGAAACCGACATCATCATCCTGACCCATGTCTGCAAGGAAAGTGCCGCCGATGCCGCGATCGCCAAGATCGAAGGCCTGCCCGCACAAAAGGGCAAGGTCAAGCGCATTCGTCTGGAAGAGTTGCAATAAGCCGGATGCAGATAGCGCGAAAGGGGACTGCGGTCCCCTTTTTGTTTTGCTGTGGAGTTTAGTGGATGCGAGAACCCGTCGAATTGAGCAAGGCCTACCTGTTGCTGAATCACGGACCGGTCACGCTGGTGTCGAGCGCCGCAGGCGGTAAGCGGAACGTGATGGCGGCTTCCTGGGCGATGCCACTCGATTTTGCGCCACCGAAAGTTGCCGTGGTGATCGACAAGAGTGCCTACAGCCGGGAGTTGATCGAGGCGAGCGGCGAGTTCGTCCTCAACATTCCGTGCCGGGCGATTGCCGGGCAGGTGCTGGCCGTGGGGTCGTGCTGCGGGCGGAGCGAAGACAAATTTTCCCAAAGCGGCTTGAGCGTCGAGCCGGCGTCCATCGTGGGCGCACCGCTGGTCGGCGGCTGTGTTGCCTGGCTGGAATGCAAGGTCATTCCGGAAGCGCACAACGAGCAGCGCTACGACCTGTTCCTGGCCGAAGTGCTAGCGGCCTGGGCCGATCCACGGGTGTTTTCCGGTGGACGCTGGCATTTCCCGAACGACGATCTGCGCACCTTGCACTATCTGGCGGGTGGCAATTTCATCGCAAGCGGCGATGCATTCTCGGTGGGTGCTGAAACGGAATGAACCTGCGGCAGGAAAGGGTATTGCGATACGGATCAAGGAAGGCTGGCGGCAGGCTCGGCACAATCGCGCCATTGCCAATCCGGCATGCCTTTTCTGGAGCCAACATGCAACACCTTCATGCCTGCAGCAACCCCACCCCGGAAGCCCTGTACCCGTTCGACGCCCGCGGCATCGCCAAGCGTTTCCGCCATGCCGCCATCTTCGGCGCGCTCGACGCCCTGCAAGTCGGCGAGACCATGCGTTTCTGCAACGACCACGACCCGCTGCCGCTGCTCGCCCAGTTGCAACAGCGTTACGGTGCCCACCTCGACATCGAGTACAAGCAACGCGAGCCGGGCGCCATCGTCATCGACTTCAAGGTGGTTGGCTGATTGCTGACGACGGCGAGCCTGAGCCTCCTTTCCCTGTTTGTCAGCGCCGGATTGGCGCTGAATGGAGTGGGCTCGCCGGCCGCCGTCGTGCATGTCGCATTCGCCGTCGGCATTTTGCCGCTGATTCTGGCGGCGATGATTCATTTCGTCCCGGTGCTGACACGCACCGGCGACGCAGAACGCTATATCCGCGCCATTCCGCATGGGGCACAGTTATTCGGGCTGGCCGTGCCGCTGGCGATGCTCGGATTGCTGCCGTATCACAGCCTTTTGGCCACCGCTGCGGTGGACATCGTTTTTTCGGCAATTTTGCTCGACTGGTTCCGGCGCCGGGCCAGGGCGACGCTGGGATCGCCGCATCCCGGTTGGCGCTGGTACGCGGTGGCCTTGGCCTGTCTGATCGCCGCCCTGTGCGCTGTCTTCGCATTGATCCTGTGGCCTGCTGGCTGGCGGGCCTGGCGCCTTTTCCACCTGCACCTGAACACCCTCGGCCTGGTTGGGCTGGCCGCCTTCGGCACCTTGCCCGTTTTGCTGCCGACGGCGCTGGGCCGGCCCGATCCGGATGCCGCCGCCTGGCTGAAACGCCGGCTTTGGCTACTGGGCTGTGGCGCGCTTCTGGTCGCCTTCGGCAGTGCATGGTGGTGGCCTCTTTCGGTGGCCGGTGGCTCAATCCTGTTCGTCGGCATCTTCAGCCTGATCGGCCAGTGGTGGCGGCGCAACGGCTTGGCGACGCTGCTGGGCGATGGCGTTACGGCTTCTCTGCTGGCCGCGGTCGTCGGCTATCTGCTGGCCTTGGCGGCTGGTGCCGTACATGCGGCAGGCCTGTTCGCTGCTGATACGGCGGTGCTGGCCTGGGGGGTCGGTTTCCTGTTGCCGCTGGTAACTGGCGCCTTGAGCCAGTTGCTGCCGGTCTGGCGCTGGCCCGGGCCGCAAACGCCGGCGCGCCAACTGATGCGACAGCGCCTGGCAGCTACCGGACAATGGCGGGCCGCCCTGGCCTTGTTGGCAGCTGTGTGCTTGCTGGCCGGTGAATTCACTGCTGCCGCATGGATGGCCGCATCGATGCTCGCCTTATTTGCCACTGGCGTCGTCCAAGCGGTTCGCGTCAAGGCGTCGACGCGGTAAAATCGCGGTTTTTCGCTTTCCAGGTTTTCGCCATGCGCTACATCTCGACCCGCGGCCAGTCCGCGCCCCAGGCTTTCTGCGATATCCTCCTCGGCGGCCTGGCCCCGGATGGCGGCCTCTACCTGCCAGAAAGCTACCCGCAAGTCAGCAAAGCCGATCTCGACGCCTGGCGCAAGCTGTCTTATGCCGACCTGGCCTACGAAATCCTGTCGCGCTTCATCGACGACATCCCGGCCGCCGACCTCAAGGCCATCGTCGCCAAGACCTATACCGCCCAGGTTTATTGCCATACGCGCAACGGCGGCAATGCGGCCGAAATCACGCCGCTGACCAAGCTGGCCAACAATCTCTACACGCAGGAACTGTCCAACGGCCCGACCCTGGCCTTCAAGGACATGGCCATGCAACTGCTCGGCAACCTGTTCGAATATGTGCTCGAGCAGCGTGGCCAGTCGATCAACATCCTTGGCGCCACCTCGGGCGACACCGGTTCCGCCGCCGAATACGCCATGCGCGGCAAGCACAACGTCAAGGTCTTCATGCTGTCGCCGGATGGCAAGATGAGCGCCTTCCAGCGCGCCCAGATGTATTCGCTGCAAGACGCCAACATCTTCAACATCGCCGTGCGCGGCATGTTCGACGATGCCCAGGACATCGTGAAGGCCGTGTCCAACGACGCCGCCTTCAAGAAGCAGTACAAGATCGGCGCGGTTAATTCGATCAACTGGGCCCGCGTTGCCGCCCAGATCGTTTATTACTTCCAAGGCTATTTCCTGGCCACGAAGTCGAGCAACGAGCAGGTGTCCTTTACCGTGCCCTCGGGTAACTTCGGCAACATCTGCGCCGGCCACATCGCCCGCCAGATGGGTCTGCCGATCAAGCAACTGGTGCTGGCCACCAACGAAAACGACGTGCTCGACGAGTTCTTCAAGACCGGCGTCTATCGTCCGCGCACATCGGCGGAGACCAATGTCACCTCCAGCCCGTCGATGGACATTTCCAAGGCCTCCAACTTCGAGCGTTTCGTGTTCGATCTGGTGGGCCGCGATTCTGCCGTCGTGCGCGAGCTGTGGGCCAAGGTCGACAAGGGCGAGGCCTTTGACCTCTCTGCTACGGTGCACTGGGCAAAAATGCCGAATTTCGGTTTCATCTCGGGCAAGAGCACGCACGCCGACCGCCTGCAGACCATCCGTTTTGCCAACGAGACCTACAAGGTCATGGTTGATACCCACACCGCCGATGGCCTCAAGGTGGCGCTGGAGCATCGCGAAGCCAATGTCCCGATGATCGTGCTGGAAACCGCCCAGCCGGCCAAGTTCGAGGAAACTATCCGCGAGGCGCTGAACCAGGAGCCGGTGCGCCCGGCTGACCTGATGGGCATCGAAAATCTGCCGCAACGCGTCGTGGTCATGGACCCGGATGTTGCGGCGATCAAACAGTTCGTCGTCGAGCGGGTCTGATCGCCAGAAACTCACGACAAGGGCGGCTGCGGCCGCCCTTTGTTTTTTCATCACGAATAGGATGAGCCCTATGACGCAATTCGATCACGAAGCCTTCTGGTCAGCCCGCTACCGCGACGCCGGCGACGATTACCTGTTCGGCACCGCACCCAATCGCTTTCTGGCGGAGCAGGAGGCCTTGTTCCAGCCAGGCATGCAGGTTTTGTCCGTGGCCGATGGAGAGGGGCGCAATTCGGTTTGGCTGGCGGAACTCGGTTGCTCGGTGACGGCTACGGAAATATCCGCCGTAGCCTTGGCCAAGGCGCAAAAACTGGCCCATGGTCGGCACGTGTCGGTGGACTTCGTGCAGGCCGATTTGTTGACCTGGAATTGGCCGCCAGCCGCCTACGATGCGATAGTCGGCATCTTCATCCAGTTCGTCGGGCCAGCGGAGAGGGAAATCCTGTTCGCCGCGATGAAACAGGCGCTGAAGCCCGGTGGACTTTTGCTGCTCCATGGCTATACGCCGAAGCAACTGGAATTCCGTACGGGCGGCCCGTCAGCCGTGGAAAATCTCTACACGGGCGAATTGCTGCGCGACGCCTTCGGTGCCTGGGAAATCCTACTGCTCCGCGAGCACGAAGCTGAGATCAGCGAAGGCCGGGCTCATGCCGGCCGTTCAGCATTGATCGATCTGGTGGTGCGCAAACCTACAGGTAAATGACAGCCGGGAAGACGGTTGCAGCCAGAACCAGAACTAGCCACTCGAGGTTGCGCCGGGCCAGAAAGCCTGTGAAGTGCAAGACAAGAACCGTGATGGCGACGATGTAAAACAGCGCAAACAGCATGCTGAACTCCCTATGCGAATACCATTATCGATGCATTTGGGAATTATGACGTTTTTTTGCCGAGAAGCCTAGTTAACGAAGCGCATCGAGAGATCGAGCGCCTTGACGTCCTTGGTCAGCGCGCCGACCGAGATACGGTCGACACCCGTTTCGGCAATGCCGCGTATCGTTTCCAGCGTGACGTTGCCCGAGGCCTCGAGGATCGCGCGGCCAGCATTGATCACTGCCGCCTCGCACATCATGTCCAGGCTGAAATTGTCGAGCAGAACCATCCTGGCACCGGCTTCGAGCGCCTGTTTGAGTTCGTCGAGACTCTCGACTTCGATC
This sequence comes from Azonexus sp., assembly GCA_041918795.1. Classification (GTDB taxonomy): domain Bacteria; phylum Pseudomonadota; class Gammaproteobacteria; order Burkholderiales; family Rhodocyclaceae; genus Azonexus. The sequence continues at coordinate 7,923 of JAYRUZ010000079.1, forward strand.
TGGATGAACTTGCAGCGGTCCTTGGCCTGTTCGGCAACGGTTTTTGCTGCTGCCATGGCCTGGGCGATGCCGCCAGCAGCGTGGATATGGTTTTCCTTGATCAGGATGGCATCCCACAACGCCAGGCGATGGTTGCCGCCACCGCCGCAACGGACGGCGAACTTCTGGGCAATGCGCAGGCCGGGCAGGGTCTTGCGCGTGTCGACCACCTGCGCCTTGGTGCCGGCAATGGCGTCGGCGTAGATGCGCGCCTTGCTGGCGACGGCAGAAAGCAATTGCAGGAAGTTGAGAGCGCTGCGCTCGGCGGTGAGCAGGGCGCGACCGTTGCCGGCAATTTCGCACAGCAGCTGGTTGGCGGCGATGCG
>JAYRUZ010000080.1:0-8029 GCA_041918795.1 Azonexus sp.
AAGAACGTCATCATCGTCACCCCGAACTATCCGGGCGGCAAGGATGCTGTCTCCGGCTTCAAGCGTTTCTATAAAGGCAAGACCGAAGAGATGTACACCAAGCTCGGCCAGCTCGACTACGCCGCCGAACTGGCGCAGATCCGCGCCGCCAAGCCGGATGCGCTGTTCTTCTTCCTGCCGGGCGGGATGGGCATCAACTTCGTCAAGCAATTCGTTTCCGCCGGCCTGTCGCGCGACACCCAGCTGTTCGCTCCCGGCTTCTCGGCCGATGAGGACGTGATCAAGGCCGTCGGCGGCTCCATGCTCGGCATGTTCAACTCCTCGCACTGGGCGCACGACATGGACAATCCGGAAAACAAGCGCTTCGTCGCCGATTTCCAGAAGGAATACGGCCGCCTGCCCTCGCTCTACGCTTCGCAAGGCTACGACGCCGCCCTGATGATGGATGCCGCCGTACGCGACGTGAAGGGCAAGGTCGAGGACAAGGCCGCCCTGCAGAAGGCGCTCGAAGCCAAGCGCTTCAAGTCCGTGCGCGGCGAGTTCAAGTTCAACACCAACCACTACCCGGTGCAGAACTACTACCTGCGCGCCATCGGCAAGGATGCTGAGGGCCGCGTCACCAACAAGACCATGGGGACGATCTTCACCAACCACGCCGACGCCTATGTGGCGCAGTGCAAGATGAAGTAAGTTCGACCTCCGTCATTCCCGCGCAGGCGGGAATCCAGAAATGCTCTAGCGGCAACTGGATTCCCGCTTTCGCGGGAATGACGGGTAATCTGCCCGCCCCTCTTGGAAAAACAGCCCGCCGTCTACATTCTGGCCAACCAGCGTAATGGCACCCTGTACATCGGCGTCACCAGTGACCTGATCCAGCGGATCTGGCAGCACAAGGAAAACCTGGTCGAAGGTTTCACCAAGGAATATGGCTGCCATACCCTGGTTTATTTCGAGCAACATACTGAAATGGCTGCAGCCATCCTGCGTGAAAAACAAATGAAGAAATGGAACCGCGCCTGGAAAATTGCGCTGATCGAGAAGGAAAACCCGACATGGCGCGATCTATGGCCGGAGATCGCCACATGAAGCCGCTCTGTCATTCCCGCGAAAGCGGGAATCCAGTTCAGCGTTTGAACCCATCGGAGCAACTCTGGATTCCCGCCTGCGCGGGAATGACGACTCAACGATGACCCAACTCTTCCTCGAACAGGCCCTGAACGGCCTGCAATTCGGCATCATGCTCTTCCTGCTCGCCGCCGGGCTGACGCTCGTTTTCGGCATCATGGATTGCATCAATCTCGCCCATGGCTCGCTCTATATGGTCGGGGCCTATCTGGTCGCGGCCGCGACGCAGGCGGCGGATTCGTTCTGGATCGGGCTGGGTGTTGGCGTCGCCGGTGCGGCGCTGCTTGGGCTTCTGCTTGAATTGACACTGTTTCGCCGGCTCTACCAGCGCGATCACCTGTCACAGGTGCTCGCTACCTTCGCCCTGATCCTGATCGCCAACGAAGCAGTGCGCACGATCTGGGGGCCGGCGCCGCTGCTGCTGAACCCGCCCGAGACACTGGCCGGGCCGGTGGAAATCGGTGATTTCTTCTACCCGGCTTATCGCCTGCTCATCATTGCCTTTGGCATCGCGATCGCCGGACTGCTCTACCTGCTCGTCGCCAAGAGCCGTATCGGCATGTGGGTGCGCGCCGGTGCGGCCAATCGGGAGATGACCGAAGCGCTCGGCATCAATGTGCGCGGACTGTTCACCGCCGTCTTCGTCTTCGGCGCGGCTCTCTGCGCCCTGGCTGGCGGCCTGCTCGGGCCGCTCCTCGCGGTGCAGGTCGGCATGGGCGAGAGCGTGCTGATCCTCGCCTTCGTCGTCATCATCATCGGCGGCATCGGCTCGATTCGCGGCGCGCTGGTCGGTAGCCTGATCGTCGGCACCGTCGATACGCTCGGCCGCGCCCTGCTGCCGACGCTGCTGCGCGCCGTACTGCCGGCCGATGCGGCATCGACGCTCGGCCCGGCGCTCGCCTCCATCCTGATCTACCTGCTGATGGCCGGTATCCTGTTCTTCAAGCCGCAAGGCTTGTTCCCCGCGCGGGCGTGAAATCATGAACACCACTCCACGCCGTCATTTCCGCGAAAGCGTGAATCCAGAAATACACCCGCCGCTTCTGGGTAAGCTCTGCATCCCCGCCTGCGCGGGGACGACCGAGGGGCGCTGAGATGGCTTTCTACCAAGCCGCCCGCTGGCAGAAGCCGGCCTCTCTCGCCCTGTTCATCGCCCTGTTGGCGCTGCCCAGCCTGTTCACCGCCCTCGGCCAGGAGTTCTACATCGGCTTCGCCACGCGCGTGCTGATCTTCGCGCTGGCCGCTTCCAGCCTGAACCTCGTGCTCGGCTTCGGCGGCATGGTATCGCTCGGCCACGCCGCGTTTCTCGGGGCCGGGGCTTATGTCGCCGCCTTGTGCGGGCAGGCCGGGATCACCGAAGCGCTCTTCGCCTTCCCGATCGCCATGGCGGTGGCCGGGGTGTTCGCGCTGCTTGTGGGCGCCATCAGCCTGCGCACGCGCGGCGTCTATTTCATCATGATCACCCTGGCCTTCGCCCAGATGGCCTATTACCTGTTCGTCTCCACCGCCAGCCTGGGTGGTGACGACGGCCTATCGTTGAGCGGACGCATGACGCTGGCCGGGTTGCCGCTGGCCGACGACAGCGCCCTGTTTTTTGCCGTTTTGGGCCTGTGCACCGCAGCAATGCTCCTGTTAGGCCGTCTGGCCGATGCCCGCTTCGGCCGCACGCTGCAAGCGATCCGCGAAAACGAAACGCGCATGGAAGCGCTCGGCTATCCGGTCTTCCGTTATCGCCTGGTCGCCTTCGCACTCGGCGGCATGGCGGCGGGATTGGCCGGGGCGCTGCTGGTCAACCTGACCGGGCTGGCCAGCCCCAACCTGCTGCAATGGACGCAATCGGGCACGCTGCTTGTCATGGTCATCATCGGCGGCGTCGGCTATCTCTATGGCGGCATCGTTGGCGCAGCAGTCTTGCTGCTGCTTGAGGAGTCGCTGGTCGGCGTCACCGAGCACTGGCACATCGTGCTCGGCTTACTGCTGCTTGGCGTCGTGCTCTTCGCGCCCAAGGGCGTCGCCGCCCTGTTTGGACGCAAAGCGGGAGGCGACCATGCCTGAGGCCCTGCTCGACGTTCGCGGCCTGTCCCGCCGCTTTGCTGCGGTGGACGCGCTGAAAGACGTGAATTTCACCGTCGATGCCGGCGAAATCCACGCCCTGATCGGCCCCAACGGTGCCGGTAAGACGACCTTCATCCATCACGTATCCGGCGCGCTGCAGCCGGACAGCGGCAGCATTCATTTCGCCGGGCGCGACGTGACGCGGCTGTCGATGCACGAACGCGTGCGCGTCGGCATGGCCCGCTCCTACCAGATCACCAACGTCTTCCTCGGCCTGTCGGCGCTCGACAACGTGGCGCTGGCCGTGCAGGGGCGGCCCGATGCGGGCAGCAGTTTCCGCTTCTGGCGGCCGGTGCAACAGGAAAAGGCTTTGTTCGACGAGGCGCAGGCCACGCTTGAACAGGTCGGCCTCGGCGCCAAGGCGGCCGTTCTCGCCGGCAACCTGTCGCACGGCGAGCAGCGCGCCCTCGAACTGGCCATGGCCCTGGCCACTCGCCCGCAACTGCTGCTGCTCGACGAACCGATGGCCGGCACCGGTCCCGAGGAATCGGCCCGCATGGTCGAGCTGATCGAACACCTCGCCCGCCACGTCACCATCCTGCTCGTCGAGCACGACATGGACGCCGTCTTCCGCTTGGCCGACCGCATCTCGGTGCTGGTGAACGGCCAGATGATCTTCACCGGCTCGCCCGAGGCAGTAAAGGAAGATGCCGGCGTGCGCCGCGCCTATCTGGGAGATCACCTGTGAGCCCCCTGCTCGAAATCAGTGGCCTCGAAGTCGCCTACGGACCGAGCCAGGTGCTGTTCGGCATCGAACTGTCCATGCAGGAAGGCGAGGCCGCGACGCTGCTTGGCCGCAACGGCATGGGCAAGACGACGACGCTGCGCGCGCTGTGCGGCCTGGAACCGGTCAAGGCCGGCCACATCCGCTTCCTGGGCGAAGACATCGCCGGCTGGCGACCGGATCGCATCGGCCGTGCCGGCATCGCCTTGGTGCCCGAAGGCCGGCAGTGCTTCCCCAACCTGACCGTGGACGAACACCTCGTCGCCTTTGCCGCCAACCGGCGCGGCGTCGCCGAGCCGTGGACGCCGGCCCGGGTTTACGACCTCTTCCCGCGCCTGGCCGAACGCAAGAAGAACCTCGGCAACCAGTTGTCGGGCGGCGAGCAGCAGATGCTGGCCATCGGCCGGGCGCTGGTGACCAATCCGCGCCTGCTGATACTCGACGAAGCCAGCGAAGGCCTGGCGCCGCTGATCCGAGACGAAATCTGGGCCTGCCTGGCCCGCCTGCGCAGTGCCGGGCAGAGCGTGCTGGTCGTGGATAAATACGTGGAAAAGCTGATCGAACTGGCCGACCGCCACACGATCATCGAGCGCGGCCGGGTTGTCTGGCAGGGCAGTTCAGCCGAGCTGGATGCCGATCACGGCATCTGGCACCGCTACCTCGGCCTCTAGATCACCCAGCAGACCCCTAACGGTCCATCCGGCTCTTCGTCCGGGTGGGGAAAGCTCAGCGTCTCGAAATCCGCCAGACTCATCGGCCGCCCGAACAGGTAGCCCTGGAAGGCATGACAGCCGTGCTCCGCCAGGTAAGCATACTGTTCCTCGGTCTCCACCCCTTCGGCCACCACGTTCAGGCGTAGCGCGTTGCCCATCGCAATGATTGCCCGGACGATGGCAGCATCATCCAAATCGACTCCGAGGTCGCGCACGAAGGAACGATCCACCTTCAGTTGGTCGAACGGGAAACGCTTCAGGTAAGACAGCGACGCATACCCGGTGCCAAAGTCATCAAGCGAGAAACAGACCCCTAATTCGGCCAAGGCATTCATCTTGCCCACCACGTCGTCAACGCCATCGAGCAGCAGGCTTTCGGTCAGCTCCAGTTTAAGTCGGCGGGGATCGATCCCATGGCGGGCAACGGCACTCCATACTCGCTCGACGAAATCGGGCTGGTGAAACTGGTGCGGACTCACGTTGACCGCCAGATAGAGATGGCGCATCTCGGAAGTGGATTGCCAGCGACACAATAGCGCACAGGCCTGCTCCAGCACCCATTGGCCGAAGTCCACGATCAGCCCGGTTTCTTCGGCCAGCGGGATGAAATCGTTGGGCATGACCAGGTTTTGCCCGGTCGGTTGCCAGCGCAGCAGCAGTTCCGCCCCGACAATGCGTCGACGATCGGCTACCTGGGGCTGTATGGCCAGGCGCAACTCATCGCGCCGCAAGGCATGACGCAGGCCACGCTCGAGCGAGGCGCGCTGCTCAATGGCAGTCTGCATGGCCGTATCGAAGAAGCGGATGGCATTGCGCCCGGCATCCTTTGCCTTGTACAAGGCGATATCGGCCTGCTTGAGCAGGATTTCGATCGATTTCTCATCACCGCAAAAGAGCGTGATGCCGATGCTCGCCGTGTGGAAACATTCGGCTTCGCGCCCCAGCACATAAGGCTGGGCCAGGACGGTACGAATCTTTTCGGCAACGTTTTCGGCATAGATACCGGCAATCCCGGCGTCCTGTCCCAAGTCGTCGAGCATCACGGCAAACTCGTCGCCCCCCTGGCGTGCAGCCGTATCGGTGTCACGCACACAGTGCTTCAGGCGATCCGCCACCTCGACCAGCAGGCGGTCGCCGACATCGTGGCCGAGCGTATCGTTCAGGGTCTTGAAATTATCCAGATCGATGATCAGCAGTGCGCCGTATTCCTTCATCCGGCTACCGGTGAGCTGTGCCTTGTGCAGGCGATTGAGGAACAGGCGGCGGTTCGGCAGGCGGGTCAGGGGATCGTAGAAAGCCAGATTGTGGATTTCCGATTCCGCCATTTTCAGGTTGCTGATATCCGAAAAGGTGCTGACATAGTTGTTCAGCCGTCCGCTATCGTCACGGATTACCGTAATGGTCAGCCACTCCGGAAAAACCTCGCCGCTCTTGCGGCGATTCCAGATCTCGCCTTGCCAATGGTCGGCCCGTTCCAGAGCTTCCCACATTTCGGCGTAGAACGTTGCATCCTGGCGGCCGGATTTAAGGATGCTCGGTAGTTGGCCAATCGCCTCCTCGGCCGTATACCCGGTCAGGCGGGTAAAGGCCGGATTGACGCGCAGGATGCGCTGTTCGGCATCGGTCACCATGATCGCCGCCTGCGATTCGAAAGCGGTCGCGGCAATGCGCAGCTCCCGCTCCATTTCCCGACGCTCGCTGATATCGGAGGCGATGCCGAGGTAGCCGATCGGCTCTCCCCGTGTGTCATACAGCGCCGTGATCGACAGGCTGACCAGAAAACGCCGGCCATCCTTGTGAACATAGGTCCAGTTCTGCTCGATATGCTGGCTGGGCAGGCCGTCCGCGAGATTGGTCACGAATACGCAGAAACCGGGATCGATCTGACGCCCCAGACGAGCCGTTAGCTCCTCTGCCCGGGCGACCATTTCCTCGGTGACATGGAAGACGGCCGGTGTACTTCGTCCGACCAGTTCTTCCCAGCGATAGCCGAGCAATTTCTGGGCGCCGGGATTGAAATAAATGATGGTGCCGTCGACATCGGTCGCGATGATCGCGTAGCTCGAGTACTGGATGATGGCGTGCTGCAGTTCGCAGATTTCCGGCAGGGCAACTCCTGGCCCGACCTCGACCTGGCTCACGCAGCAGCCGTTACCGGCAGAGGTCGCGCTCACGGCGCCACTCCGTGCGACCACCCGGAATATATGCAGTCTCACTCCGGGTCACGGGGTTGTTTCCCTCTCCAAACATCTGGCGCCTCCCTTGTCCACTCGATTGCCCCCCAGCAATCGAATATACAAACGTTCGAACTGTCGCTCGCGGATTATGACGGGATAGTTAAGGAAAAGACAAGCGGAAAATGCCGGAAAGGCTGTGCAGTAGCGGAACGGCGATACTCAATCGAGTGCCAGGGCTGCGAATTCCCGGTCAGCCAGCGCTTCATCGCCCAGGTTCAGTGCCACCAGGCGCCGTAGATGGGTCACGCTGTCGAGGTCGATATCGCGACAGGCCAGGCCGTAGTGATTGAGCAGATGATGGACGACGGCGACTTCCATGCGGATCGAATTGCTGCTGCCGGCCAGCGGCACCTTCAGGGTAGCCACGGTCCCGACGGTGATGTAAACCGATTCTTTCGGCTGGATCAGGGCGCCTTTCAGCGACAGATCGAGCACTTGTACCGGATGTTCGCCATCGGGCAGGAACAGGTGGGCATCGGTCTCGAATGAAACCCGGGAAAACTTGCGGCGATTCTGGGTCATTCTTGTCTCCTCGCTTATTTTCCCTGCATGTTACCCCAAAGCAGTTTGTGCAACTGCATCTGGAAACGGACATGGAGACCGTCGGCCAGAATCCATTCCGCCAGGTCGCGTGGCTCGACCAGGCCTTGCGCCGGCGACAAGAGCACCGGGCAACGTTCGTTCAGGCGATGTTCGCGCAAAGCATTGCACGCCCATTCGTAGTCAGCCCGCGAGGCAATGACGATCTTGATCTCGTCACGCGCCTTCAGGTGCTCCAGGTTGGCCCACAGGTTCTTGTCGGCCTCGCCGGAACCCGGGGCCTTCAGGTCCATGATGCACGACACGCGCGGATCGACGCCGGCGATGTCGAGTGCCCCCGAGGTTTCCAGCGACACGTCGTAGCCGGCATCGCACAGGGCGGTCAGCAGGGCCGGGCATTCCTTCTGCGACAGCGGTTCGCCACCGGTGACACAGACCTGACGGGCCGGGTATTTCTTGACCTCGGCCAGGATCGATTCGACCGTCGCCGGCTCACCGCCGGTAAAGCTGTAGGTCGTGTCGCACCAGGTGCAGCGCAGCGGGCAGCCAGTCAGCCGGACGAAAACCGTCGGCAG